>JBCCQC010000239.1:0-6805 GCA_039024535.1 Chloroflexota bacterium | reverse complement strand
GATGAACTGAAAGCAGCGGCAAAAGCGCAAAAGCTCCGTGAACTCAGCGGCATGGGCGCGAAGTCCGAGCAGAAAATACTGGATGGCATTGAAGCACTGGAGCGACAAAATACCGGGCGCACGACGCTGGCAAAAGCACAGCCTCTCGCAGAAACCATTCTGGAGCGGCTGCTGGCAATGCCCGAAGTCATACGCGGCGAACTGGCAGGCAGCATCCGGCGGGCACGCCCCACCATCGGCGATGTGGATATTCTGGTCGCCAGTGACTCGCCCGAACCGATTATGGAAGCGTTCGTAAACATGCCGGAAGTAGGCCGCGTTCTGGGGCAGGGCGAGAGTAAAAGCAGCGTGGAATTATCGAAAGGCGGCCTTCAGGTAGATTTGCGCGTGCTGCCAGAAGAACGGTTCGGCACGGCGCTGCAATACTTTACCGGGAGCCAGCATCACAATATTCAGGTACGCGAAATTGCCCTGAAAGCCGGTTACAGCCTGAACGAACACGCCCTCACACCCATTAATGACAACGGCGACCTGAAGCATAATGAAGCCATTCACTGTGCTACAGAGCAGGAAGTCTACGAAAAAATCGGGCTGCCGTGGATAGCGCCGGAACTGCGCGAAAACCGTGGCGAGATCGAAGCGGCGAAAAAAGGCGAACTCCCCGCACTCATCACACTGGATGACATCCGCAGCGACCTGCACATGCACACCACCTACAGCGACGGCAAACTGTCTATCCGGGAGATGGCAGAAGCGGCAAAAGCGCGTGGACGGGAATACATCGTCATCACGGATCACTCGTACACCTCGCGGGTAGCCAACGGCCTCGACGTAGACCGCCTGATGCAGCAGCGCGAGGAAGTGCAGCACGTGAACGACGAAATGGGCGACGACTTCCATATATTCCACGGCACAGAAATGGACATTCAGGCAGACGGCACACTGGACTTCCCGGATGATGTGCTGGCGCAGCTTGATTTTGTCGTGGCATCGCTGCACATGAGCCTGCGACAGGATCGGGAAACCATCACGCAGCGGGCATTGAACGCGATTAACAACCCGCATGTTGATCTCATCGGGCACCCACGCGGGCAGTTGATTGGCCGCCGTGAACCCGCTGATCTTGATATGGATCGCATTTTTGAGGCGGCAGCAAAAAGTGGTGTGGCGCTGGAAATTAACGCAAACCCGATGCGCCTTGACCTTGAAGCGCAGTATGCGCGGCGTGCAGTAGAGATGGGCATTCTGCTGTGCATCGACACGGACGCACACACCGCCGAACAGATGGACTTGCTGAATTACGGCATCCGAACCGCGCGGCGCGGATGGGTGCAGCCACAACAGGTCATCAACACATGGCCGGTAGAAAAATTCCGCGAGTGGGTGCAGGCGCGTGGCAAATAGCGCAGCGGCCTGTACAATTTGACGCAGGGACATAGCGTGCCATGCCCCTACCAATATACGCCAGATGAATACAAACACTCACTGCTATGACTGATAGACAACCCGACTACAACAGCGAAGAAACCCGCGTACTCGATAGCACACAGTCCATGCCAGCGGCTACTCCACAGCGCGGACGTGCCCGTAAACGCATGGCCCGCCGCAATGATAGCTTCATCCCGCCATGGTGGGCTTTTGTGCTGATGATCCTCGGCGTGGGGGCGGTATCGGCGGCAGTGGTGCTGGGCGTATATGTGCTGGGCAATGATACCCCCCCGGATGCTGACCGGATTGTTGTTGTGGTCACGTCGGAACCCTCCCGTGCGCCGGTTGCCGCGCCGAGTGCGTTTCCCTCGTCAACGCCTGCATTTGTAGAAGGCGTGAGCATCCCACTACCAGAGTTCGTGCTGGAGGGGCCAACGCTGCCCCCTGTTGTACTGACTTCGACGCCGGATGTAATCTCTATCGGGCGCACGGTGCAGGTGATTAACGTGGGCGAAACCGGGCTGAATGTGCGCTCCAATGCGGGGATCAACAATGACATCGTGTTCGCCGCTGCTGAAAATGCATTCCTCGAAATTGTCGGCGGGCCAGAATCCGCCACAGAGGACAGCTTTACATGGTGGCGCGTGCGTGACCCGTTCTCACAGCAGGAAGGCTGGGCCGTAGACCTGTATATGGATGTTCAGGCGGAACAATAACATGACCGATAACACACAATCGCTGGAAGCCCGTGCAAGTGACCTGCGCGACCAGTTACACAACCACAGCTACCGCTACTACGTCCTCAGCGACCCGATTATCACCGATGGTGAGTACGACGCGCTGTTTAACGAACTGAAAGCACTGGAAGCGGAACACCCCGGACTCGTCACGGCAGATTCCCCCACGCAGCGTGCCGGTAACGACCTTGCCACCGGGTTCGAAAAAGTAACACATCCCGCCCCTATCCTGAGCCTATCGAACGCCTACAACGAGGATGACCTGCGGGCATGGGAAGAACGCAACCTGAAGCTGCTGCCAGAAGGCATCGAACTGGCCTACACACTGGAACCCAAGCTGGACGGCCTGACGATTGTGCTGACATATGAAAACGGCGTACTGGTACGGGCCGCCACCCGTGGCAACGGCGAGATGGGCGATGATGTAACACCTAACGTCCGCACCATTAACAGCATTCCGCTGCGCATCCCCGCCACGCCGGACGGCCCCGAAGCCCCGGAACGGCTGGTGGTACGCGGCGAAATTTTATTCCTGCTGCCGGACTTCGCAAAACTGAACCGTGAGAAAATCGCCAGTGGCGAAGACCCGTTCATCAACCCGCGCAATGCTGCCTCCGGGACACTGAAACAGAAGGATAGCCGCATCACGGCCACGCGCCCCCTGACTGCATATTTTTACGATGTAGTTGAAACATCAGGGATAATCTGGGATAAACGTGCGCAATTATTGGGATATATGCGTAATCTTGGCTTTCCGATGGCCCCCAACATCCAGATTTACCCCGAACTGGACGATGTTACACCAGCCATCATGGAATGGGAGAAACAGCGCGATTCACTCGACTATGAGATAGACGGGCTGGTGCTTAAAATTGACGACATGCGCTTCTATCGCGAACTCGGCATCGTCGGCAAAGACCCGCGCGGCGCAATTGCCTACAAATACCCGGCGCAGGAGGCCACAACCGCGCTGCTTGATGTATCTGTGAGTGTGGGGCGTACCGGGCGCGTGGTGCCGAGTGCAATACTGGAGCCGGTTTTCGTCGCTGGCGTGACCATCAGCAATGCGACGCTGCACAACTACGACTTCGTGCGCGAACATGACATTCGCATTGGCGACCGTGTCGTAATCAAACGTTCCGGCGACGTCATCCCCTATGTCATCGGCCCGGTACCGGGGTCACGCTCCGGCGAAGAAATTGTGATTGTGCCCCCGGAAATATGCCCGTTCTGTGGCACAGCTCTCGTGAAGAAAGAGGATGACGCCGTCGATTACTATTGCCCCAACCCGGACTGCCCCGAACGTGTTTACCGGCAGATCGTGTTTTTCGTCTCTCGCGGCGCACTGGATATAGACGGACTCGGTGAGCAAACCGTAAAAGTGCTGCTAGACGAGGGGTTAATCAGCGACGAGGGCGACATCTTCCATTTACAGGAAGATCAGTTGCTCCCGCTGGAGCGCTTCGCAGAAAAGAAAGTTCAGAATCTGCTGAAGTCTATCGAAGATGTGAAACAGCGCCCCCTCGACCAGATTATCACCGCGCTGGGCATTGAGGGCGTAGGCGGCACCGTTGCAGGACTGCTGGTGTCGCACTTTCCGTCGGTTAATGCGCTGGCAGATGCGACCGTAGAGCAGCTTGTCGAAGTTGACGGCATCGGCCCGAAGATTGCAGAAAACGTGGTGGCATGGTTCGCCATAGAGCATAACCAGCGCGTGTTGCAAAAGATGAAAGCCGCCGGGGTGCGCGACGAGGCGGAACAGCAGGAACTCGCCAGCGAAGCCCTCACCGACAAGAAATTCGTGCTCACCGGCACACTGCCCACCATGACCCGCGACGAGGCAAAAGCCCTGATAGAAGCGAACGGCGGGCGCGTGACAGGCAGCGTGAGCAAGAAAACAGATTATCTCGTGGCGGGTGAATCTGCCGGGAGCAAACTGGAAAAAGCAGAAAAACTCGGCATCCCCGTCCTCAGCGAAGAAACACTCAAGGACTTGATTGCAAACGGCGGCACACTGTAGACTACCGAGGGGCGTTGAACATAGCGCCCTTTTTCTATGCACTGTAATCCCCGAAAACGACAGCGAAAGCAAGACAACCCCCATGACCGAAGGCATTATTGTAATCAAAAAGGGCAAAGAAAAGCCCATCCAGAACATGCACCCGTGGATCTTCTCCGGTGCCATCCAGTATACCGACAACGACCCGCAACCCGGCGACATCGTGCAGATCGTCAACAGCCGGGGCGATTTTATGGGGCGCGGCTACTATAACCCTACCTCGCAGATTAACGTGCGCATCCTCACATGGCAGGACGAACCCATAGACGACGACTGGTGGCGCAAATCCATTCGCCGCGCTGTGATGGGCCGCCTGCCCCACCAGGAAGCACTCGGCAGCGGCGAATATAATGCCGTTCGCCTGATTAACGCGGAGAATGACTATATGCCAGGGCTGGTCGTAGACCGCTACGGAGATTGGCTGGTGTTGCAGTCGCTCACACTTGGCATAGATGTGCGCAAACAGGAAATCGCAGAAATTCTGGCACAGATTCTCAAGCCGCAGGGCATCTACGAACGCAGCGATGTAGACGTACGGCAGAAAGAGGGCCTCACAGATGTAACGGGCGTGCTGTGGGGCGATGAACCGCCGGAGTTCGTCGTCATTGAGGAAAATACGCTGCGCTTCCCGATTGACCTGCGCAGCGGACACAAAACCGGGTTTTATCTGGATCAACGGGAAAACCGGGGCTGGCTCCACGATTTGCTGTACTTCGACACAGACGAACAGACCGACGATGACCGCCGCGTGTTGAACATGTTCAGTTATACCGGCGGGTTCGGGCTGTATGCGCTGGCCGCAGGCATCAGCGAAGTCGTCAACGTGGATTCATCCGTCCCGGCGCTGGAAATTGCCGAGGTCACCGTGGACGAGAACGAACTGCCACTGGAAAACGCAACGTTCATCTCTGGCGATGCGTTCGAGGTGCTGCGCGACTACGCCGCGAAGAACGAACAGTTCGATGTGGTGGTGCTTGACCCGCCAAAGTTCGCGCAGAGCAAGCGCCAGGTGGACGGGGCCACACGCGGCTACAAAGACTTAAATCTGCACGCCTTCAAGGTCATCAAGCCGGGTGGCTACCTGTTCACCTTCAGTTGCAGCGGGGCCATCAGCCGCGACCTGTTCCAGAAGGTGGTGTTCGGCGCACTCGCCGATAGTGGCCGCCACGCACAGATTGTGCGGCACCTGGGCAGCAGCGACGACCACCCGGTTGCACTCACCTTCCCGGAAGGCGAATACCTGAAAGGGTTTGTGCTGCGTGTGTGGTAACGCAATGGGCAACGGTCACACGTTGCCCACACACATTTACGCCTCGCGTGCGGCGAGTTCCGCCTTCAGTTCCTCGAACCGCTGGCGCGTAATCGGGTAGCGTATCGCCAGCGGAATACTCAGCAACAGCAGTACCATCGGGAAAAGGCTGACGATAACGCGCAGAATAAACAGCACAGAATCCGGCTGCTCTACAAAGCCGCCCGCCTCCGCCGGGTTGACATACCCGGCAGCGTCCAGCGTAAAGCTGGAAATACCCAGTGCCAGCGACAGGCCAATTTTCTGCACGAACACGAACAACCCGTAAAACACACCCTCACGGCGCTGTCCGGTCTTCAGTTCATCGTACTCGATCACATCCGGCAGCATACTCCACGGCAGCAGCAGCGCCATCGCCACACATACCCCCGCAAACAGACACACGGTATACACCAGCGCGTTGTTCCCCGGTGGCACAAAGAAAAGACCGATTACCACCGGCAAAAATAGCGCCACACCAATATAATATGATTTCTTTTTGCCGATTTTGCCGGAAAGCCATGTCCAGCCAAACAACGACACAATCGCAGTCAGTTGCAGGATCAGCAAAAACGTCGTGAGCTGGTCTTCTGCGTTCAGCCAGTAGCGCACATAAAGCTGCAAATTCGTCTGCACGAACTGCACCGTCAGCCACACAAACAGGTAAATGCCCACCACATACATGAACGGGCCGTTCTGGAACGCGATCTTCAGCCCCTCAAAAAAACCGATAGATTCCTCGCTGTCATGCTCTTCTGCGGGGCGTTCCCGTGTAAAAGTGAACGTGACAAAGGCAGATACCGCGATAAGCACAGCAAGGATCATAGCGGCAATGAAATTACCTGTCTGCGGACTATCAAACGCGCCGATAACCGTAGGGTAAATTATCACACTGGCAAGGGCGCCAAACAACGAAAATGCGAAACGATACGATGTGAGGCTGGTGCGTTCATCGTAGCCACGTGCAATTTCCGGCGTCATAGTGGTATTTGGCACATTAACGACGGTAAACATGGTTTTCATCGCCATAGACGCCAGCAGGAAATACAGAAACAGCCAGAACCCATCGAATGGCGGTACTATCCACTGCGAGAGAAATGCCAGCCCGAATGGTACCGCCCCAAACAGCAACCACGGACGCCGCCGCCCCCATTTTGTGCGCGTGCGGTCGCTCAGATTGCCTACCACCGGGTCGGTTACAGCATCCCCACGCATTCGAGAGCAGGAAAATAAGTCCAGCATCACGCGGACGCAACAGCGCCACATCTACCAGAAATGCCAGTAGAAAAAGTC
>JBCCQC010000238.1:0-6826 GCA_039024535.1 Chloroflexota bacterium | reverse complement strand
CGTTTGCACACTGCGGCACGCTGGTAGACGATGGCAATCAGCTGGTTGATTTTTACATCGAGCCACCTCAAGCAGATGACATCGAAATGCGCTTCGGAGAAAGTGTGGCGCTGGTGCCGTTTTTTGACTTTGACCGCAATATCCCCGATGTAGCATTAATCAGTTCTGGCTGGATTGTGGGCGATGACGTTCCACCGTACACTTATTCTGTGGCGCTGTATGTGGTAGATACCGACGGCAATATTGTCACGCAGGCGGATTATCCGCTGCCGCAGGCCGGTGCCCACTGTGGCTACGGCACACTGGATTTATCCGGGCTGGCCGGTGGACGCTATGAGGTACTGGTGGGCGTTTATGCATGGGAAAGCGGCGAACGTCTGCCGGGTACAATGGAAAACAGTAACGCAACGTCAGAACGATTATCGCTGGGGGTTATCATCCGTGAAAACTGACAGGTCAACTGCACAGGTTGGCGTATTTCTAACGCTGGCTGCACTGGTGATGGTCATCGTGGCTGGTTGCCGTGGGCGGGGCATTACGCCAGATGACATACCCACACTGATCCCGTCCATTGAGGACTATGCCACATCGGAGTTCATGACGGAAAACGCGCCGCCGCCGGGTTTCCGCGATGCGGTCGCCTTCCCGCAGGTGGATGAGAACCTGCGGGAACTGGAAGGCTGGCGCTACGTGATGCTGCTGGAGTTCGAGGGCGTATTTTCTCAGACAAACCGCCCAACAGTTGCACGAGCAGAGGCAACTGTCTGGTATAACCAGATCGGCAGCGCAAGGCGCGTACTGGTCGAGTCATCAGGTGATTTGCTACAGCGGCCAGAGGGCGAACTGTTCGAGGCCGTGAGCCTGGGGCCAGATGCATTCCTCGTGCGTAACCAGAACTGCCTTGCCAACGCGGAAGAAGATGCCCGCACTGCTGCCAGCATCGCTGCGGGGGAACTGCTGGGCGGGGTGCGCCGTGGATTACCCACCGGACAACGGGCGATCATCAACAATGTTGAGTCGTGGCGCTATGACTTTGCTGTGGAAGATATGAACCTCCCGGCAGTGCGCTTTGCAGAAGACACCACCATCTCGGATCTATCGGCAGAGTTGTGGGTTGCGCCGGAGTTCAATGCTGTGTCGCGTTACTGGGTGACGTTGCAGTTAAACAACGGGCGTCTGCTCTCCAACGACCTGCCGGTGGTGGGTGAACTGCGCCTGCGCTTTGATCTGTATGACGTTGGCGATATTCCTAACATCAGCGTACCGTTCGGGTGCTAGACCGGTGTACAACGATATTGTCATCATGCTCATTGCCATGTTCCGCTCACTATTCAGCGACGAGTACCGCGCCCAGCAATTGATTGCCGACCTGCTGGACGATGATCTGGAAGTGGCTTCGGAGGCGGCAGAAGACCTCGGTGAGATGGGCCTGCAATCGGCGGTTCCGGCTTTGCTGGATATGCTGACGATTACACAGGATGACATCACAGAACAGGGTAGCGAGGGCGAACTGATTGACCTGCGCCAGGATGTGGTGCGGTCGCTGGGCAAAATCGGTGATGAACGTGCGGTGCCTGCCCTGATCGACGCAATGTATGCCGATGCAGACCGGGGCATTCGCTATGAGGCGGCGTTTGCCCTGTTAAAGATCGGGACACCGCCAGCGGTTATTGCCGTTGACCGCTGGCAGGCAGATGAGAATCAGCCGCCGATCAGTCCACAAATGTAACGACTTCGCTGCCTGCTACTTCGACTGAACGAATATCTTGCAGGGTATTACGCTCACAGTCCTGGAGCAATACGTCATAGGTACCGGCTGGTACCTCCCACGTGCGTTCTCTGCCTGCCCGGACGATTTCACGTGCGCCAAGCTGGTCATCGCCCCAGCTACTGGAATCATCAGGGGAGATGTACACGTAACAGATAGCGACATCCGACTCGTTGGTGAGAGTGAACGATGACATGCTGCTGGCGACCTGAAGGTTCTGACCGTTGAATGTGGCGGTTATGGCAGCAGCTACATTGATCGAGCGTGTATCCTCAAGGGTCTCGCCTGCGCAGTCCAGCAGCAGTACATCATAGTCACCCGGTGCAAACCGGAATTCACGCGAATCGCCGGGGTCAACAACTTCTGACCGTCCCAGCAGATTATCACCCCAATCAGACGCTGTCGTCGGGGAGATGTACACATAGCAAACCCGGCTGTTGGAGGCGTTCATCAGTGTGAAGGTGCCGCTGGTTGGCGGCGGGGCAGCGGGGGCCTCTGCTACAACCGCACCAGAACCGGGCACATAGCCCTCGTTGGCAAGCATGGCTTCCACGGCCATCAACGGGAGCAAACCACCCAGACGCCCTGCGGTACGCTCCTCAGAGACAACCCACGTCGGCAGGCCCACCCACTCGCCATCTTCGTTTACGGCAAGACCACCACTGTTCCCGCCAGAAATCTCTGCATCTGTCCAGTACCACACCGGTAATCTGTTGCCGCCAATAGAACCATTCTGGATCGTGACGACCTCACCTGTTGTAACCACCATATACCCCTCGCCGATGCCGGGATAGCCAAAAATACGGACGCGGTCGCCAATATTCACTTCACTGTCGCTGGCTGCCGGTAAATAAGGCAGGTTCTCGGCAGCCGCATCAATGGGGCGCTGGTTACTGTCACGGTCAATTTGCAGGATAGCAAAATCCACATCAATGTTACTGGAGACGTACTGCAAAGACGCATAGTAACGCAGCACGGGCTGCTCTCGAATGTCATCCAGCATGTAGATGGCAAAGTCGTCGCCGTCTTCAATGACATGGCGGTTGGTGTAGATAATGCCATCGGGCGAAACAATCGTGCCGGAGCCACCGGAAGAGGCCCATTGCCCATCCACTGCTTCGACGAGAACAACGCTGGATGCAACATCCTCAATTGAACCTGAGGTGACATCCTGGGCGAAAAGACTGGCAGGAACTGCGAGTAGCAGCATGATCACAATGATTGTGATAGATAACGGAGATTTCATGACGAGGCACCTCAGGGTAAATGCATGGTTTTTACATAGCATAAATATAATATACCCTGAATTCGGGCGGCTGTTTCCAAAAATTTTGTGAAAAGACCGCCCGTTCCTGCAAAACCCCTAAAGCAGCGGGGTTTTTTCCATGTCATCGTAGTCACACGCCAGTTCACGCCATGCACGCCCCAACCGCCGGAATCCCTCCTCTATGCTGGATGGTTCCTGAAGGGCGAAGTTAATGCGCAGGTGGTAGCTGCCGCTGCCGTCTGTGTGGAAAACATTGCCGATGGCATAGGCCACGTCCATCTGAATTGCCGTCACGAACAGTTCAGCAGCGGTGGGGCCACTTTCTGGTAGTTTGACCCACAGGTACAGTCCACCGCGCGGCGTTTGCCATCTGGCACCCGGCGGCAGGTAACGTTCGGCAGCTTGCAGGGCTACATCACGTCGGTAGCGCAGTTCCCGGCTGTTGCGCTCAATCTGCCCGGAGAGCACCCCCCGTTGCAATAGCATGTGGATGGCACGCTGGTTTAACCCCGGTGTGGATATATCCGCAGAGGCTTTGACGCGGGCAAGGCGCTCATAGTGGCGGCTATCGCTGATGAGGTAGCCAATGCGCATCCCCGGCAGCAGAATTTTGGTAAAGCCACTGGCATAGATGACCACACCGCCGTCATCGAGCGCTTTGAGCGGTGGGACGGCCTCACCTTCGAATATGAATTCCTCGTAAACACCGTCCTCAAGGATCGTCAGATCATAGTCACGCGCCAGTTTAATCAACTGGCGGCGGCGATGCAGAGGCATCACATTGCCGGTCGGGTTCTGGTAGGACGGCGTGAGATAGAGTAATTTTGGGCGGTGGTCAATCAGGAAGTTTTCAAGGCAATCCAGCCGAATGCCTTCGTTATCCATCGGGATGCCGTGGATTTGAACGCGGCGTGTGCGTGCGATGTCAATAACGCCAAGATAGGTCGGGTTGCTTGTGACGAGTACGTCGTTTTCTGCAAGCACGGACTGTATCACGAGATCAAGGGCCTGTTGCGTGCCGCCGGTAATGAGCACCTGTGACGATGCACAGCGGATACCCCACGAACTCACGTAGTCACGCACTGCCGCCCGTAGTGGCCCGTACCCCTCCGTAACTTCGTAAGTGAGCGCGTCTGCGCCGTCCCGTTCCAGCACCAGATTGATCGCATCGCGCAGGTGGTTAACCGGGATAAATTCCCTCGGGGGCGTTCCGTGGCTGAAGTTAATCACACCGGGCTTACGTGCGAGGCGCATCATTTCGCGGATGGAGCGATCCTGCTGATGTGTCGAATCGTCGGTGTCTGTGCGAGTCAGTATCTGCCGGGGAGGGGTAGGGGCCTCCCCGCGTGCCACAAATGTCCCGCGTCCGGCATGGGCGCTCAGGTAGCCCTGTGAGCGCAGTTCAGCATAGGCGTTCACGACGCTGATACGGCTGATTTCCAGACGGCGGGCGAGATCACGGCTGGCGGGCAGGCGCATTCCGGCAGTAAGTGTGCCGCTGTCGATTTGCATGCGAATGTTGCGGATTAACTGGCGGTAGATCGGTTCTTCGCTGTCGCGGTCGATTGGAATTGAAAGATTCTGTGCAGCAACCATAATGGATCCCATTCAGTTTTTGTCTGCCGTAGGATGGCTATAACCATAACATGCAGATGTCAATCCAATCAGGAACCATTTATGTCCATCCAGGGCCAATCCGGTGGTGTGTGGCTTCTGTCTAACTTCGAGGGGAGATTCAAAATGCTGGTAGTAACCTATGCGCTGGCTCTCTGGCTGGGGCTGTATCTGATGCGGCTGGGTACCATTGACGCCGGACTGGGCCTGACGGTGTATGCGGTTGGCATTGCAATGATAGGCTTACCGGGCTGGTGGATTCTGACGGCAGTCGTGCCGATTGTGTGCTGGCTGCTGGCTTTGCGACGTCTGCGTATACGCCTTCAACAAACGCGGCGTGGCGAACGCTGGATGCTGCTGGTGGGGTCAATTTTCCTGGCGTTGAGTGTGGGGTCTTTGCTGCTGCCGCGCCTGCCGCGTGATGTGGCGCTGGTGGCTGTGGGCCTGGATTTGCTGCTGGTGGGGTATGCAGTGGCTGTGCTGGATAGTGACAACATCGGTGAGGTGTTTTTACCGGCGGCACTCCGGTCACTGGCCGGAGCTGCGATTGTTGCGTTGATCTTCGGGGGGCAGGTGGGGTTTGCAATCGTCATTGAGGGAGATTCCCCGATTTTGCGGCTGCTACTGCTGGAAGTTGTGGGAGCCAGTATCGCTGTTGTTGTGTATGCCCCGGCAATCAATAACATACTCGATGAGCGGCTGTTCCCGGTGGCAGTGGGTGAAGCACGTACTTCTATGCGTGCGGTTAGTGAGGCGTTGCCACGTGCTGCGGAATCACCAGAATTGCTGGTAATGGACGATGCCACGTTCGCAAAACACACGCGCCGCGCCCTCAGCAACCTGAACCGGCCAGACAAACTGGCGGCAAGCCCATTGATGAGCTTATCGCTACTGCATTCAGAATCGCCGCTGGAGCGGGTGAGCGAACTGCGCACACTGTTGATTGACCGTGTCGAGCATCTACGGCCAGAAAATAGTGATGCCGACATCACCGACGAGTGGCGCTATTACAATGCGCTGTACTACCCCTATGTAGTGGGGTTGCGCCCATACAGCCGCCGCTACGTTGCCGATGATCTGGATGAGAGCGCCCGCGCTATACTGGATTGGATGCGGGCACAGGTGCCGGAGCGCACACTGTACAACTGGCAGAATGCCGCCGCCGAACTGATTGCAAAGGATTTGCGTGGCTAACTGGCAGTCAATGGCAGTGTTCTGTGTGGTGCTGGCAGTTTGCTTACAGGTAGTGTGAGGGCAACATCAAACACATTTCCACAGGAGGAAATTACTATGACTGCACACACACTGCCCCGCCCTGCATTCATGCGCCATGTGCTGGCGGCCAATGTCGCCTTCAGCGTGACGTTCGCGGTTCTGTTTACGTTTGTGGCGGGTGCGGTCGCTAACTTTACCGACGTAGCATGGCAGCCATACTACCGGGCACTGGGGGTTGGATTGTTTGCATTCGGGGCGTTTGTTTTTTACACGCGGCAGACGTTGAACCCGCGCCTCATCTGGACAGTATTTGCACTGGATGTCGCGTGGGTAGTCGGTAGTTATGTGCTGCTTGTGTTGAACCTGCTGCCCGTCACGACGGCGGCGAAGTGGGCTTTTGCCGGGATTGCTGATGCTGTGCTGGTGTTTGCGATTCTGGAATGGTGGGGAATGCGACGTTAAACGCGGGAATTGATTGCAAACGCAAGGATTCTGCTCTGTCCAGTACGTGACCCGTTACAATGAATTATGAAACGGGAAAAGAAAAACAGGAGGACAATATCATGACAGAGCAGGATCTTTTCGTCGGGAAATGGGTGCTGGATCCCACACAGTCGGCCTATGAATTGGGCGAACCGCCACAGAGCGGTAGCTACACGATTACCCGCGATGGGGATGTGTTCATGTTTGTAATCGAGTGGGTGGGGGCAGATGGCAAGGAGATGGCGATGTCGTTCACTGGCATTGTAGACGGTGTGGAACGCCCCTACGAAAACCCGGACATTGCCGACAGCA
Organism: Chloroflexota bacterium; assembly: GCA_039024535.1. GTDB lineage: Bacteria > Chloroflexota > Anaerolineae > Aggregatilineales > Phototrophicaceae > DAOTTY01. The sequence goes on along the minus strand of JBCCQC010000238.1, from coordinate 167 downwards.
CTTGCTTCACCCGCGTGGACGAGCATAACCTGAACTCTACAGCGACAAAAAATGGTGTCATCATCAATGATGCAACGCGGCAACTTTCACCGGACGGGCAGACGATGACGGTAGTTCAGCGCCTGATGACACCGGACGGCCAGAAGGCCAATACCGCCATCTATCGT
>JBCCQC010000237.1:0-6840 GCA_039024535.1 Chloroflexota bacterium | reverse complement strand
CGGGCGGGCCTTTTTAAAAAGTAAATGCTACAGGATTCTCAGGAGGATCAACGAAACACCATGAAGAAGACCCTTATTATTCTCGCTGTACTGCTGCTGGCACTCAATTTGCCGGCACTGGCGCAAGACGATATGGCTTGCGACATCGAAGCACCCGCCGAGCCAGTCGAGATTGACATGATCGGCTGGTCATTTGCCATCACAGACTTCTACGCAGAAGAACTGGAACGCTGCAACGAGGTCGAAAACCTGACCGTGAACACCAGCCTGCTTGCCTCCACAGACGCACTCGAACAGGCACGGCTCACCCTGTCCACCGGCGGCGACTCCGCATTCGACATCATCCACGGTGCCAACGGCGAAGTTGGCGACTGGGGTGGGCAGGGCTGGCTACTCCCACTCAACGACCTCGTAGAACAGTACCGCGAAGAATACAACCTCAACGACATCCCGGAAACCGTGTGGGAAGGCGGCACACTGGACGGCAACATCTACGGTATCCCGATGGTCGGTAACACCCTGCACTTCGTCTACCGTCAGGACATTTTCGAGGAATTAGAACTGGAAATCCCCGAAACCTATGACGAAGTTATCGCAATCTGTGACGCCATCGGGCTGGACAACTCCGACTATGACATCCCCTTCGGTATCGACTTCTCCCGTCCACGCGGGTTCGAGTTAGAGTTCTTCATGCTGCTGCGTGCCTACGGTGGTGACTACCTCAACGAAGACAACACGCCAGCATTCAACGGCGAAGAGGGCTTGCAGGCTATCGCCATGATGCAGCGCATCGCAGAATCCTGCGTGGGGCCAGACGGCTTCTCACTCGGCCTCAACGAACTCGAAACCTCTATGCAGCAGGGCTTCCTGCCATCCACAAAGATCTGGGCCAGCCGTGCCGCCAACATGAGTGACCCGGAACGTACAGAAATCATGGATCTCATCGCCTATTCCCCCGCGCCGCGCGTCACCGAAGACAGCCCGCGTGCTGGCTCTGCATGGAACGACTTCTACTTCATCCCGGCAACCGTCACCAACGATCCAGACCTCATCTTCCAGGTCATTATGGAAGCCGTTGACGAAGGCAGCCAGCGTGAAGCCGCCGCTGTCGGGATGACCACCCGTGACTCCGCAGCAGAATTCGGCGGCCCGTACCTGCCAGCCGCCAACCAGACCATCGCAGAAGGCATCGGCAACTACGACAAAAACCCGGCAGTCAATATCGTAATCGCCGTCATGGGAGACACACTGCCACTGGTTTTCACTGGCGACCTGACCCCGGAAGAAGCACTGGAACAGGCTGCTGAAGCCTACACCGAAGAAGCAACCCAGCAGGGTTACATCACAGAATAGTCCAGCACCACCCGGGCTTCTCATCCGTGCTGTGGAGCGGGCTGATTTTACCGGCCCGTTCCACATTCTTTGATATGGGCCACCCGTAACCTTGCTCACACCTGACAGGACAAAGATGACAGACCAGCACCAGATCAACAAACAGCGCATTCTCGATCTTTACACCGCCGCCGATGCCGCCACCCACCATTCCATCACGGAAGTCATCAACCAGCATCACCACAGCAAACTAACGTGGCACGGCCCACAACCCATCAATGACCTGAACGGCTCTCAAGCATTAATCGAACAGGTGTGGCAACCACTAAAACGGTCATTCCCCGATCTCAAGCGCACCGTGGATATTCTGCTGGCAGGTGACTACAGCGGGCAGAACCGGGTCAGCGCAAGTGGCTATTTCACTGGCACCTTTCAACAGGATTGGTTGGGCTTAAAGGCAACCGGGCAGCAAACACACATCCGCTTTGGTGAGGTGATGACAATCAACAACGGACAGATCACCGAAGCGTGGTTTTTGCTGGATATGCTGGATGTTATGCGTCAGGGCGGCCTTGACCTCACACCCTATAGCATCTGCACAGAAGCAGTACACCTGCCCACCCTGCACGGTAACGGCGTCGTGCTCACACCCTCACCCCCATCAGAAACCGAGAAAACACTGCTGCTGGTAGAAGCCATGTTATTCGGCCTCATCCGTGCAGACCGCCCCATGCACGCCTACTGGGACGCAAACATGACGTGGAACGCACCGGCGGGCATCGGCACAGCGCAATCACTGGACGAGTTCGAAAACACCGTCCTGAAAGCGTTCCGAACCGGGCTTGGCGAGAGCTGGAATGGCTCCCATAATGCACGCTATGCAGACGGCAAATTTGCCGTGTCCACCGGGTGGCCCAGCCTCATTGCCACACACACCGGCACCTTTCTGGGGATCCCGGCCAGCGGCCACACCCTCAACTGGCGCATCATGGACTTCTGGGAACGCGAAGGCAACCGCATCAGATTAAACTGGGTACATATCGACATGCTGGACGTATTCCAGCAAATGGGCGTGGACATGGTGCAGGCGTACAACGCACAGCACCCCTCCTGATTATCACGACGCATCTCCAGTACAATTTCAGACAACAGGATAGATACATCCATATACATACCAGAAAGACGAACATGAATGACCATACAGGACAATAAAAAGCTGGTCTGGGATTACTGGCAGGGAATGAATTACGGTATAGATACGCCGCTATTCACACAGACCGTCCATAAAAACGTTATCTGGCATGGCTTCGAACCGCTGCGCCGCCTTGAGGGTGCCGCTGCTGTGCATGAACAGTTCTGGGCACCCCTGTTAAACGCCATCCCGGATCTGACACGGCGCCCCTATCACTTCATCGGTGGTGAGTTTGAAGGCCACGACTGGGTATGCGGAACAGGAGACTTGATCGGCACGTTTGCCAGCGCATGGTTCGGCATTCCAGCCAGCGGGCAGTCCGTGCGGTTTCGATTTGGCGAGTTCTGCAAAATCGAAGACGGCCAGATTACCGAAATCCGCCTCATCGTTGATCTGATTCATCTCATCAGGCAAGCAGGAATAAACCTTGTGCCGCCCAACTATGGCCGTGACATCTGGATTCCGGGCCCACTGGCAGGTGATGGCGTGTTTTTCGATGTACAGAACCCGGCTGAATCCACAAAAACACGAGAATTAGTTGAAGAAATGATTTTCGGTGGCCTGAACAAATACAACAAAGACGAAGGGCAGGCCAGCCAGGGCCTTGAGAAGTTCTGGCATCCACACATGGTCTGGCATGGCCCGGCGGGCATCGGCTCGGCATATGGCATGGATGAATTTAAACAGAACGCCCAGGGGCCTATCGTCAGCGCCTTTCCAGATCGCAAAGGGCCGGGGCACCAGGCCCGCATTGCCGAAGGCGTCTTCGCTGCGTCTACCGGGTGGCCCAGCCTTGTGGGAACACACATCAACCCCTACATGGACTGGGCACCTACCGGTGAGCGCATCGGCTGGAACATCATGGACTTCTGGAAGCGGGACGGCGATAAACTGGCCGAAAACTGGGTCATGATCGATCTAATCGGGGCAGCGAAATCGTCCGGCGTCAATCTATGGGAACGGCTACATCAAGCAACAGGAACACAGGCAAATGGCTAGCATTCACGAACGCAACAAACAGCTCATCCAGCCCCTGCGCGACGCCCTTTACAACATTGATCCCGAACGGCTCCAGTCACAACTACGCAAAGTCTTCTCCCCGGAGGCCGAAATCCACCTCGCCTTCCCATTCGAAGACCTTGATGGCCCGGATGGACTATTTGAGCAGGCCTACCGCCCACTGCTGGATGCCATTCCAGACCTCGAACGGCGAGATTTCATCGTGATGGCAGGCGAAACACAGGGTTACAACTGGGTTGGCTGTGGCGGCCATTACATGGGCGTCTTTGAGCGGCACTGGCTGGACATCCCACCCACGCAACACGCCGTTTTCATGCGCTACCATGAGTTTTTCCGCTTCGAAGATAACATAGTAGTAGAGATGCAGGCCCTCTGGGACATCCCACAGGTAATGATGCAGGCACACGCATGGCCTCTGTCCCCCGCGCTCGGTGTTGAATGGCTGGTACCCGGCCCCGCCACCAACGACGGCATCATCACCGGAACATACGACGACGAAAAAGCAAAAGCCAGCGCAAAGCTCGTTACAGACATGTTGATGTCCCTCAAGCGCTCTCCGGAGGGACTCGCAGCGATGGAACTTGACCGCTACTGGCACCCCAGAATGAACTGGTACGGCCCTGCCGGGATCGGTTCCATGCGCCGCATTGCCGGCTTTCGCAACTGGCACCAGATCCCGTTCTTGAAGGCCATGCCCGACCGTAACGCCTTCATCGCAAAAGGAATGCTATTTGGCGATGCGGAATACGTCGGGTTTACAGCATGGCCCGGCGGCATTTCCACTGTCACCAGCGATGGCTGGCTGGGGATTGCCCCCGCCGGACAACAAATCTACCGCCGCAGCCTGGACTTCTGGCGCTGTGAAAACGGCTTGATCCGTGAGAACTGGGTACTGGTCGATCTGCTGTACATGTACGACCAGCTAGGCGTCGATGTCTTCTCCCGTATGCGCGAACTCACCCACGCCAGGCAACCGCGCTAGCCCACTGCCCCACACACGGGCACACCGTATGTAGAGGAAGATAGAGGACAGCGGGTATGTTGTCCTCCACGTATCCGGCTCTGACTGTAAGGAGATCGGGTTATTTCAGCAGGTTCATCGTGCGAGATTGTTCCAGACGACCCTACAGAACGAAGATACTGCTGGAACCGATGACTGCCCTCACACGACACTCGTACTCATTAAACACTCCGACTTGCTCTGGTATAAGTTTAGGGGGCAAGGACGTGTTCTGTACAATGTTAGCATACTACCAACTCTCGTGAAAGCTAAATTATCGCGAAAGAATAAAAAGCACCAGATATACGTAATGTAACGTCATTTGTTCCGAATAAAATAAAGATTGGTGTAAAACAGACAGAATCGCGTGCGTAAACCCGCCCTGAACAACGTAAATCTGCTTGATTCTTACGTCAAGATATGACGAATAGCGCTGCACCGAATCCCGAAAATCTTACAATTTCATTAGTTTCAGCAACGCACTTAAACAGTCACGGGGCCTTCTTGCGCAAAACCTGCGGCACATACTCTATCTGTAGCCGCTCTATCGTCTCTGCATCCAGCGGCACCGGCTCCAGATCATAAAACTCCTCCAGCGTCGCAAGTGTCCGTGCATTCACATTACTGTTAAGCACCAGTGGCCGTCCGGTGTCCGCAGGCAGGGCCGCAACATGATCCAGAAAAGCATCATTGCCAAAGTAGTACAGGTTCACCGTATCAACATCATCGCGGCGGCCTTCCACAAGCTGCATATACTGCACCATCGTTGTGTCAATCCATGAACCGTACACCACAGCACTTTCCGGCATACTCTCCGTGATGAACTGCGCCCGCTCTCGCATGTAAAACGTATCACTCGCATCCACAATGCGGAAGTTGTACCCCAGCATCACCACCGGCAGCACCAGCGCAATAGCCCCCCTCACCCACACATTACTATCCGCCGCCGCCCACACCATGCTGTGCGCAATCGGCACAGCCAGCAGCCACATCACCGGGTTCAACATCGTATCCTTATCGCCAGCACCATAAGTAGAGAAAAACCACGTATACGGCAGGAAGAACACCAGCCACACCGCCAGCACACGCCAATTCTGCACCCCCATAAAATACAGGCCACCAACAGCCAGCAGCGCCCCAAAGTACAGGAAATTACCGAAAAACAGCGCCACCATCTCGCGCAACTGCCCCGCAGAAGGCACAACACCCTCCTCGAAAAACAGCGACTCAAACTGCTGCCCGCTCAACAGCCAGTACATACCCTCCAACGTCGTCAGGTCAATCAACTCCAGTTCGGCATCCGCGTTATACTCCCCGGCCACGTTATAGGGGGCACCCATACTGTAGCGCACCGGGAAGTACACCAGCGACGCCAGCACAATAGCAATCGCCAGCACACCGGCAACCACATCCTGCCACAGTGGTAATCGCAGCATCAAAAACACCAGCGCCAGCCCCGGCGCAAACATCACCGACGTAGGGTTAAGCGCCACCGCAAACCCGAACAACCCCCCGGTCAGCAGCACCCGCCACAACGGGCGCCTCTCACCACGGTAAAGCACCACCAGCGACCACCCACACGCCGCAAGCGCCGCAAGCTGAGGCATATACACCTCTGCCGCCACACTATTCAGCCACACATGGAACGACCAGAACACACTCAGCGTCGCACCCAGCGCAATCACACGGTTATCCGTCAGGTACGCGGTCAACATCGCATACGTAAACATCGCCGCCAGCGCCAGCGACAACGACGACAGCAAATTTACACGGTACCCGGTATCACCTACAGGCAGGTAAGTAAACAGATGCGCAATCAGCAGGTACAGGCTGTACCCCGGCGCATGGACAATACCCAGCGTTTTCGCCCCCAGCGCATACTCGGTGCTATCTGCCAGATAGTAAATTGTAGGCGCAGTAGTCTGCAGCACCACAGTGAGTGCCAGCACAAACACCAGCACAAGCTGCACCCACGGTTTCGAAAGCAAATTATTCAGCGTCACTGGCTCCCATCGTCTTCGTCACTGTCATCGTCCACATCGGGTGTCGGCGTAACCGGTGGCCCGAAAGCCGCCGGACAGGTTTCAATATCCAGCCAGCCCACACGGGTTCCCCCATCAAGAATAATCATCACCGACGTGCCATCCAGCGTACGGCCCACATCACGCACTTCTCCAGAATAAGTCACGATCAAACTACCACCGGGGTCATCCAGCAACGGGCACCCCTCCACAATGCGCGTCTCGAACTCGCCCACTTCCAGTTGTGGCGGTGGCGGCACGGCTGGCGCTGGCGG
>JBCCQC010000236.1:0-6844 GCA_039024535.1 Chloroflexota bacterium | reverse complement strand
TATCATCTTATGGCGGGTTCAATTCCGGGCAGATTATACACGACATATGGCGCAGTACACGGGGAGATCAGATTCGCCATAGAGCAATCGTATGAACTATATTATCTGTACCACAACGTCAGCAGGCGGGGTGCCGCAGGGATATTAACCTTCTACCGTCATAAATCCGGGAGCAGGCTACTGTGGGCTGTCGCTCTCATCTGCCTGTACTGCCGGGTCATCCTGTAGATAGGCAGCGATGAGTTTTGCCGTGTCCCAGATGGCGTCGGTATGGGTGCGTTCGTAGCTGTGCGAGGTATCCACGCCGGGGCCAATCAACCCGGTGCGGGCGGCCCCACCAGCAAACCAGTACGCGCTGGCGTCGGAACTGTAGTAGGGGTAAATATCAGTTTTGACGTCAATGTCGTTCGCTTTTGCCAGCCGCCGCAGCCGCTCAATAGTCTGGAAGTGGTAGGGGCCGCTGCTATCCTTTACACAGATGGAGCAGTGGAACTCGTCGGAGTTCTGGCCGCTGCCGATGGCGGCCATGTCTACAGCCAGCAGTTCAAACAGGTCAGCGTCAAAGTCCGAGGCACCCCCGTGCCCCACTTCCTCATAGTTAGCAATCAATATTGTGGTGTCCTGTGCCGGGGTCTCGTTAATCTGCTCCAGGGCAGCGTAGATGCAGGCAATGCTGGCGCGGTCATCTAAAAAGCGGCTGCGGATAAACCCTTCATCGTTGGTTTCTACCCGTGCATCCAGGAATACAAAATCGCCCACCTCAATGCCATGTTCGCGGGTTTCCTCTGCTTTTGTTGTGCGGATGTCCAGCCGAATTTCGAGGGTTTCGCCATTGCGGGGCATCTTGTGAACGTCCCGGTTCACGTGAACCGCACCGTTGACCGGCACCACCGTACCCCGAATGCGTTTGTTGCCTGCTGTGCGGACGGTAACGCCTGCCATTTCGATGCCGCCCCACATAATGCCACCAATCTTTGTGACTTTGAGCCGTCCGCTGCTTTTAATCTCCTTCACCATCAGGCCCAGTGTATCCACATGTGCGGTCACGGCGACGGGGTGTGTGCTGGCCCTGCCGGGGATGTGAATTTTGAGGGCACCCTTGCGTGTGTGGCTGAGTGTGGCTCCGTCAAACTTTTTTACCAGTGCGCCAAACCAGTTTTCGCACAGGGCGATGGCTTCGTGGGTGTATCCAGTGGGGCCGGGGGTATCCAGCAGGTCTACCAGAAAGCGCAGCGCATCGGCAGAGGGGGTGGATTCGTCGGTTGCATCGGTTGTCACAGGCATGGTTCCTTGTGTTGAACATCAGCTTGCTGGCAAATTTTGATATGCACCCCACCGCCAGTTTTTCATGGCCTCAAGCGGGACGGTAGGCGTTTGCCAGCAGCATTCCTATCTGGCGGCCCCTCAGTTATGGGTTGCCACCCCGATCCTGACGACCATCGGCCCACCTGCACGGGTGTGATCTAAAGGCATATCATTCGCATTAACTCACGTGGCAATTTAGCATCAAACAGCTATAGTTGTCAACGAAACAGATGAAGGTTTAAAATATCCAGCCATGTGTGATGCACGGTTAACACAATGCTGAGTCGTGAACTCGGATGAATATCTATAGCACTCATGTATTTTGGAGAGGATCTTATGCGTGTTTTTACAGGTGGTATTGCGACAGAAACCAACACATTTGCGCCGTTCCCGACGGGGATGAATGATTTTGATGTGGTGCGGGCCAGTGACCCCGACGACAGGAAAGATGTACCCAGTTTTGGTGCCGGGTTAAACGTGTGGGAACACCGATGCAAAGAACGGAATTGGGAGTATATTTTCAGTCTGTTCGCGTCTGCCCAGCCTGCTGGGACGACGGTTCGCGCTGTATATGAAAGCCTGCGCGATGAGTTACTGGCTGCCCTCGAAGCAGCCATGCCAGTTGATATTGTGCTGCTCCAGCTACATGGGGCGATGGTGGCCGAGGGCTACGACGATTGTGAACTTGACCTTGTGAATCGTGTTCGTGACATCGTAGGGCCGGACGTAAAGATCGGCGTTGAGCTTGATCTGCATTGTGATGTTAACCCCGTAATGGCCCAGACCGCAGACGCAATTGTTATTTTCAAAGAATATCCACATGTCGATATTGCCCTGCGTGCAGATGAACTGTTCACCATTATTGCAGATGCCGCCGAAGGCAAAACGAACCCGGTTATGGCACTTTACGACTGTCGCATGATTGGCATGTACCTCACCCCGATTGAGCCGATGCGCTCATACGTTGATGAAATGCAGGCCATAGAGGGCAAAGATGGTGTGTTGTCGGTCTCGCTCGTGCATTGCTTCCCGTGGGCAGATATTCCGGGTAATGGCACGTATACACTGGTTGTCACAGATAACGACCGTGAAAAAGCTGCTCAGGTAGCAGAGCAGCTAGGGCAAAAGTTATTCGACATACGCCACACAGCCGTTCTATCGCCCTCCCCAATGCAGGAAGCACTGGATCATGTGGAGCAGAGCACACACAACAAAATTGTAGTTGCTGACCAGGCAGACAATGCTGGCGGGGGTGCCCCCAGCGATTCCACCTACGTCCTGCGTGAAATGCTGGATCGTCAGATGAAGCAAGCGGCTCTCGGCATGATCTGGGATCCAATCGCCGTTCAGATAGTGAAGTCAGCCGGGGTTGGTGCATCACTCGAATTGCGCCTGGGGGGTAAGATAGGAACGATGTCAGGAGATCCTCTCGACCTCACCGTAACGGTACGGGGTATCATCGACGACATGACGCAGACATGGCCGCAAATCGAAGGCGCGATTCAATCGCACTGCGGTGATACCGTCTGGCTGGAATGTGATGGCATCGACATCATTGTCAACAGCACCCGGTCACAGGTACTCGGTACCGATGCATTCACGAATTTCGGCATTAACCTTGATGAAAAGAAGGTCATTGTTGTCAAATCCACACAGCATTTTTATGCCGCATTCGGGCCTATTGCCTCAGAAGTGATCTACATGGCTGCACCGGGAGCAATTGCCCCTATATTCACGGATATTCCATACACCCGTGTCGACACCAACAAGTATCCCTTTGTGGACGACCCATTTAGCGTTTGATGCAATAAACGGGTAACGAAAATCTGTGCTTAACCCCATCCTCCAGCACTCAGCCATAAGCAGGGGTGGGGTTCAGATTGTGAATCTATGGCGACCTTACCAGCATATACCCATGATAATCTCCACGTTCCCGAATTTATCAGTTTTTTTGACTTCGCCAGATTTGTGTTATGATCTGCCATCAAACGGTTGCATATTCGCCGCCATCATCAGCGGCGAAGGCACGGCAATAAAGCCTGCCTGACCGATGATGTTCCATTCTGCTCAATTAGTTTTCAGGAAGAAACGATGAAAAATAGTAAGCCCCGTGCAGTAATAGGACGTACGGTTGTTCTTGCCATTACCGCTATCTTGCTTACGCTGTCAATCCCCGCTTTCGCCCAGGACATCCCCCAGGGGGGAACCGTCGTCCTCATGGGTCATCAGGAAGTCGCTGGCCTCAGCCCCGATGATTCAGGCCCCACAGTACAACTCGTCGTCATCACGAATATCCACAATGCGCTGGTTGAGGTGGATGAAAATTACGAACTGGAGCCTGTCCTGGCAGAGTCATTTGAAGTGACAGAAGATGGGTTGCAGTATACTTTCAATCTTCGTGAGGGCGTGCTGTTCCATGATGGTGAAGAATTCACGTCAGAAGATGTGAAGTACACATTTGAGTATTATGGCGATCCTGAAAATGGTGCCGTTACCGGCAGTGACTATGCCAATGTTGAAAGCATAGACACCCCCGACGATTACACCGTCGTCATCAACCTGAGCGAGCCAAACGCCGCCTTCCTGACCATCACAGCGACAAACTTCATCGTGCCTGCACACTACCACAGTGAGGTAGGCGAAGAAGTCTATCGCACAGCGCCGATTGGTACAGGGGCCTTCCAACTTACAGAGTGGCGCCCGGCAGAGTTCACCGAGTTAGCAGCGTTTGATGACCATTTCCGTGGTCGCCCGAATATTGATGTTTTGCGTCTGGATGTTGTGCCAGAGCCATCAGTACGCGCAATCGCGCTCGAAACAGGTGACGCCGATTCATCGGTCTGGCCGGTTCTGGTCGAGAATAACCTGCGGTTTGCCGATGATGATAACTTCATCGTCTTCCGTACCTCAACGGCTGCGGTTAATCATTTCCCATTGAACAACGGGTCGCCCGTGCTGTCAGATAAAGCGGTTCGCCAGGCAATGATGTACGCTATTGACAGGCAGCAGGTCATTGACGATGTTTTCAGTGGTGCCGCAGTTGTAGCCAATACCAACCTCTCCCCTGCGTTCGACTTCTGGGCGAACCCTGATGTACCAACCTATGACTACGATGTAGAGCAGGCTATGGCTCTGCTGGATGAAGCAGGCTGGGTGATGGGAGATGACGGAATTCGAGCAAAAGACGGTCAGGCGCTCTCATTTACATGCACCATCATCGCGGGTGACCAGGCACGCCGTCCAGAAGCCGAGGTCGTCCAGCAATATTTGAGTGCAGTAGGAATCGAGATGATTCTTCAGGAAGCACCGGTTGCCGCAATCCTGGAAGGGATGCGCAATGGTACGATGGATTGCTCCCTGTTTAACTGGACGTATGGCGGCACGGGTGCTGACCCTGACGCGACCGCAACCTTACTCTCCACCGGGGGTAATAATTTCTCGCAGTTCAATAACGAGCGAATTGACGAACTGCTGGCCGCCGGCCTTACAGAGACAGATATGGAAGCACGCCAGGCAATTTACTACGAGATTCAGGCTATCGTCGCAGAAGAAGTTCCCTTCATCTACATGATGTACTGGGACTGGTTCAATGTTTTCAACTCTCGTGTGCAGGGCCTGCCAGAAACAGCCCTCAACGGCGATAACATCTACCGTACAGCCTACCAGTGGTGGGTAGAAGACTAAACGCAGGATCGTCGCTCTACGACTACCGCGCTCATCGACCAGTACACGTGTGCCCTGCCATGCTGGTAAGGCACACGTCGAATCATTGGAAACCTGCTAACCAGAATATACACCCTCAGTTTCGAGAGAACAGCGATGAGAAACATTGTCCTGCGCCTATTTCATGGTTTTTTGGTCGTTGCCTTCATCAGTATCATCACGTTCTTGATCTTGCGTCTGCTACCCGGCGACCCGGTGTATCTGCTGCTGGGTGAGGGCCAAATACAGATCAGTGAAGAACAAATTCAGGCTATTCGATCAAAATGGGGGCTGGATTTACCCTTACACCAGCAATATTTCATCTGGCTACGCAGTATGCTGGCGGGTGATTTTGGAACCTCACTGATTCGAACAGGCGTGCCCATTCGAGAGATGCTGCTGGAAGCCGGTGTGGTTACAGCAGTGCTGAACACCTATGCAATTTTGATCGCTCTGGTTATTTCTATCCCCGTTGGTGTCATCGCTGCCTTCAAACGCAATACTTTCTTCGACTACATCACCATGTTTGGTACCACATTAGGCGTCGCAATACCGAACTTCTGGCTGGCGCTGATGTTGATTATCCTGTTTTCACTGACCCTGCGCTGGTTGCCGCCTTTCGGGTTGCGCTCATGGCAGGGGTATATACTGCCGGTGGTTGTGCTGGCGACAGAGCAAACTGCGGTGCTAACCCGTATCATGCGTGGCGCGATGCTTGACGTGCTGGACGAAGATTACATCCGAACCGCATCATCGAAGGGGATCACACAGGGACGCATCCTGATGCGCCATGCTGTGCCCAACGCCTTGCTACCTGTCGTTAGCGTCGTCGGGTTTCAAATCGCTTTCCTGTTAAGTGGAACGATTGTGGTCGAAACGGTTTTTGCTTTGCCGGGTCTTGGTCGATTGCTAACAGACTCGGTATTTCGGCATGATTACCAGGTCGTGCAATCACTGGTTGTGTTGCTATCGATCCTTGTCGTCATTGCAAACTTAGTCACCGATTTTGTTTATATGGTTATTGATCCTCGTATTCGGGCACATTAGGCAACGTACAGGCTGTTAAAATCACGTAGTTTTACAATCGAGGTAGCCATGTCAGCAGGTTTAACACAGCAAGACAAACCCATAGCATTATTGGAAACACAGATTGAACAACGCTCAGAATGGTCTCGTGGCTGGCGTCGTTTTACTGCGAACCGGGTTGCTGTTGTAGCACTGGTCTTTCTGGTTTTGCTTTGCCTGATGGCGATCTTTGCCGATGTGCTTGTGCCCTACGATCCAATAGAGGTTGTTTCTGGAAAGCGTGGTGAAGGGCCATCGCTTGCTCACCCCCTGGGGTGGGATCATGTTGGCCGTGATTTGATGAGCCGCGTCGTATTTGGCGCCCGGGTTTCGCTTATTGTGGGGCTGGCCGCCAGCTTTATCTCGGTCGTCGTTGGTCTGGTTATCGGTGTGGTAGCCGGTTATTTTGGTGGCTGGGTTGACGCCATACTATCACGACTGATCGACACGCTTATGTCTTTCCCGATTATTGCGCTCCTCATTGTTCTATCAGCCGTTGTAGGCCCCAGCCTGCTTACCAATGTGGCGGTCATCGGCCTGACGACGTGGGCACGCTATGCCCGTGTGGTTCGTGGCGATGTACTCAGCTTAAAAGAGCGCGACTTTATCACCGCAGCGCGGGCTGTGGGAGCACCAGAAGGACGCATCATCTGGCAGCACATCGTGCCCAATCTTCTGGGGCCGGTGATTCCCAAAGGACAGTGCCAGCAATTCACCGAAACCGGCACGCCGATGCTCTCCGATTATGGGCATTATACGGATGCCTCGGCAC
>JBCCQC010000235.1:0-6865 GCA_039024535.1 Chloroflexota bacterium | reverse complement strand
TCAACCGCCAGATGCGTCACCGGGCAGAGCTTTACAAGTCGGTTCAACCACGTCGAAGTGTTGTTCACGCGGCTGTACAGTGACGGTGGCAGCCATCCTTCGGGACGGGTTCGGTTGTCAAAGCGCGGCTTGCGGTAGCGTGTTTTTCGCCCTCGCCGCCCCCGACGCAGAATGCGACGTTTGAGTAAGTTGTCGCGGATAGTAGCACCACGGTGCGTCAGTTCCGTTGCCCAGATACAACGCAAACCCCGCTTAAAATCACCAACGATGGCAATACCGCTGGTCTTCGAACCCGGGTCAATTTTGATCTGTGTGTCCTGTGTTTCGCCCCCTTCACGGTCTAAAATAATGATCGTGAAGGGCTGTTTGCGAAATACAGCGGCCCGCCCCTTCTTCATCAGTTCCCTTGCTCGCGCCGGATGGCAGGGCATGAGCGGGTTTTTGTTTTTGTCTACAACAAAGACTTTTTGCATGTGTTTCGTGTTACCTTTCGGTTCTCCGTTTTCACGGGTAAAGTTACCCTCGCCAATGTTATCGAACGGTTTTATATGCCAGCAGCACGGTCTTAGACCCTCAGGCTGTTTAACCACTGGCCGCAGTGTCACGGGGCTGGGTCGTCACCCCGGAGTGCCTGTGTATTCGTTCGTAACGTAGCCGTTGCTCTTCAGCATGGCTCTGGCTGGTCAACGTGGGCTTTCAGCCTGTCGGCTTCAAGCCACCGACTTTGAGTCGGTGGTCGTTGACTTTGATCTTTTTGTTGCCGCCCACGTTGATGCCGCGCAGCAGCGAAATATATACAGGCATAAGATTGTGTGTTCTGTATGGGGATGGGTGGAAGGCGGGGGCGTGGTTCGTTGTGCTCCCGCCGGGTGGTTGCTACAGCTCGTCGATGAAGCTCTGGCGCAGGGTGTAGCGGTCTTTTACCTGCACGGCGTAAATCTCCGCGTCATAGTCCAGTGGGAAGCCCATGTGTACCACAGCCTTCACCTGGTACCAGTCACCTTCGCGGGACATAGCAAAGTATTCACCGGTGATGGGTACGCGGTCGAAGTTGATGGTATCGGTTGTCCAGTCTTCGCTGTCCTCGTCGCGGTAGAACACGAGCACGATGGTTTCCGAATTGTCGTTAAAGCTGCTCACGGGGCCAAATTCCATATCCAGGTCAGACATTGTTCCTCCTCAGCGATCACGTTAGTGCCTGATAGACCCTACAGTACAGCTACCACGTTAAATACGCAAGCACCGGCGTGTTATTCTTCCAGCACAATGCCGCCTGCTTTTTCCGGGTGATCCAGCATCAGCGCATCCGGCGGGATGTCGCGCATAATCCACAGTACATACACATCGCCCACTGCCCCGCTGATGAGTACTGCCCCGGCCAGCGCCCACATGCCATTGCCGATGACAAGCGCCACTACAAACGGCAGGATACCCGTGGTAATCCCCGGCAGCACGGCCCCGAACCGATAGGCACGGGCAGGCATGGGCACTTTTGCGTGGCAGTACGGCGCGAGTGCCTCCCACTTGAACCCGAACGTGAGATCACGCCAGCGCAGGCCCCCGGCGTACTTCCAACCAATAGCATGAAAGCCCTCATGCGCCAGTACCAGCGCAATCAAAATGCCGATGAACGCAAACCCATTGAACCCGGCGAACAGGTCACGCCAGCCCCACACCGCCACATACATCACCATGGGCACCAGCAGCATCAACAGGCTGAGCAGCGTGGCATTGAGTACAATTTCCTCGATGGGTACGGCCACTTCGCGGCCGGGTGGCAGCGGATTTTCGTCGTCCGGGGGTGGGGTGGGGTCAGTCGTCACTGTCGCTGACCTTTTTCGCATCCTCGAACTTTTTCATTTCCGTCTGCACGAACGCCCAGAACTTGGGGCTGGTGTAGTTGGGTTTCATGGGGCCGTTTTGCTGGATGTCCTGACGGATGATGACGGCGATTTTCTGCGCGAGCCTCTGAAACCGCGCTTTTTTATCGGGGTGCATGGGCTTCTCTCTCCGATTGCGTACATTTGAGGCAATTATAGCGGATTCTGTGCCAGGGGGCGGCACTTTTCAACGCAGGGCGCTGAGGCGCAGGGGGCTATCGCCCAATCAATGCCTGCACGTCTGCGAGGGTGGGCATGTCGTTGGCGCAACCGTGCCGCGTGACGATGATAGCGCCGCAGGCGGCGGCCATTTCGAGGGCGGCGGGCCAGCCCATGTTATTCAGCCGGGCATAGATCAACCCGGCGGCGAAGGCATCCCCCGCACCAAAGACATTCAGCACCTCTGCCGGGAATACCGGCGCGTCCAGTGTATTTCCATCGGGTGTGTAGAGCGTGGCCCCGCGCCCACCGCGCTTGACGACCAGCGCCTGCCTCATCAGGGGCACCAGCGCACGGGCCGCGTCCGCCACGGCGTCCGTGCCAGCCGCCGCGCACACCTCCTCCTCGGTGCCGATGGCTATATCTGTCAGGCGGAGTGCGGCCCGCGTCATGACCCCGTACTCATCAGCATTGCGCCAGTGCGTCGTTTTATAATCCAGATCCATGAACACCGTCCCACCTGTGGCCTGCATGATTTCGGCAGCAAGTAAGGCAGCAGCGAAGTTAGCTTTCGTCTGGATACCAATCCCGGTAAACAGTAACGCCCGTGCGTCGTGCAGCGGAGCCGCCTGCACATCATCCACGGAAAGGTACATATCGGCATTATTGTTCTGGTAGATGGTCGGTTCGAATTCGTCGGGAGGCTGGATAGACAGCAGAAAGGCATTGGTCGTGGCACCCGGCTTGAGCGTCATATGCGCGATATTGACACCTTCTGTTGCAAGGAATTTGCGCACGAGTCTCCCCGCCCCATCGTCGCTGGTGCCGCTGAGGATGGCTGTTTGCAGGCCCAGCCGCTGTGCGCCCACGGCAATATTGACCGGCGTGCCACCCACAAACACATGGAACCCGGTGATGTCTTCGAAGGCTGCGCCCACATCCTGCGAGAACAGATCGAGGCTGACGCGGCCCATACAGATCAGGTCAATCATAGGTGCTCACTTCGATCAGATTGCCGTCCGGGTCACGAAAGTACACCGAGGTGATAGCGCCGGTAGCCC
Source organism: Chloroflexota bacterium (assembly GCA_039024535.1). Classification (GTDB taxonomy): domain Bacteria; phylum Chloroflexota; class Anaerolineae; order Aggregatilineales; family Phototrophicaceae; genus DAOTTY01. Next base: position 3,765 of record JBCCQC010000235.1, on the reverse strand, counting down.
CGGTGCGCGGAACGCCGCCATTTTCTCCGGCGATGATGGGGACATTTTCCGTTTGAAGATGTGCAATCACGTCGGCGATGGGAGTATCCGTGATGAAGCACAGGTCGGCGCTGCCGGGGGTGGCGACGACGGCTTTCGGCTCGAACTCATGCCCGGCCAGATGTAAATTGATTTTCTGCTGACCGTAGTGCAGGGCGCGGCGTTCGTTGTTGGCCCCGAATGTGCGTACTTCCATGCCCAGCACCCGGCTGTAAAAGTCGCAGGTGGCGTCAAGGTCACGGACGGTGAGCACCAGATGATCCAGCCGGGTGATATTCATCAGCGTAGTTGCTCCAGCACTGTGCTGAACAGCGGCACTGTGTTTGCCAGTGCTGACGCCAGGCCCACCAGAATATATAGCCCGAACACCCACTCCGTGAGCACCAGCCCGCGCCATAGCCATGCCACGCGCATATTGTCGAAGTCCACGTGAATCTGGTTAAAGCGGATGGCAAAAAACAGGTCAAAGCTGAGGCCCAGCGCATCCCAGATGGTTTCACCACTGCGGGGGGCGGGGTCGTCGGGGTCGGGGATGGCTTTAAGGCCGCCCAGCCAGTACAGGAACCCGAACAGCACCACGGTAATCACGGCGGTGCGGATGGGTGGTAGCAAACGCACCCGGTAGCCGAGGAAATACTGTGACATGGGGCAATTTACCAGATACGAAATATCCGGCGTGCGGGCGCTCAGTACACACTCGGCGGCACGGGCTTCGTAGTGCGCCTCGTTGATGAGTTCCTGGCTGCCCTGCGCACGGAAACTGCGTTCCAGTGCGCTGTAGACCTCAAAGCGCTCCAGTGCATCCTGCGGGACGGCCAGCACATCCAGATTGAGGTCAAACGCGACGAGTTCATCGTAAGTTGCCACCACCATGTCAAGGCTGCCATCCTGCAAGGACACGGACGAGAGATCAATGCTGGTGAAGTCACTGTCTGTGAAGATCACCTGCTGTGACGCGAACGCAGCGCCCCGGAACAATAGTTCGTCGTTAAATGTGCTCTCGGTAATCCGCACATCCCCGGCGAAGGCGGCCCCGCGCATATCCGTGGTACCGTTGGCGTCGGTGCGGGTGATGGTAACGGTGTTGTTGAACCCGGCGCGGTTCAGCGAAAGATCCCGGTTAAAGACGGACTCTGTGAGTTCGAACGGTTGCGTGATAGAAAACTGCGCGTCGGTAAAGTCAGCATCGCCATCAAAGGTGCTGTCTATGACCTCGAAGCCGTCGGTACTGGTGAAATCTGCCCCGACCCCATCCAGATCGCCTTCAAAGTTGCCATCACGGATGGACAGCTTGCTACCACTGGCAAAACGCACGCCAGACAGCACCACATCCCCGCCGAATGTCGCCCCGCTGCGCACACGCAGGTCTCCGGCAATATCCACGTCCGTCAGCAACACATCCCCGGCAAACTGCGACCCATCCTGAAAGCGCAGGTCACTGCCGAACACCGCTCCGGTGAAATCCAGACTGCTGGCGCTCACATCGTCAAACCGGGTGGAACCGCACAATTGCGCGTCCACAAACGTCACGGCATCGGCAAAAGCAACGCTGTTAAAGCGCAGGCGCTCTGTACCGAACCGGGCACGCTCAAACGCAAGATCGTGTTCGAAGGTGGTGCCGGCAAGGAAAGACACCTGTGAGCCGAACCGGGCATCGCTGAAGGCAACGCTATCGGAGAACGTGACGCCGATGAAATTCACCAGCGACTGTGCCCGTGCCCCTACAAACGTCACCGGCGCATTAAACACCGTCTCGTTAACGGTGATAGCCCCACCGAGCGTGACACTGCTGAAATCGACAGCCTCTGTAAATGTGGCCTGCGCGATTGAAACACTGCCGGTAATGGTGGTGCCGTTGAATGTGAATGGCGCCAGAAAACGAACATCGTCGGGGATGATGAGATTGCCATCGAGGGTGGCGTCTGCAATTGTGATGGGCTGGCGCACATCAACCGGGACGGTACCGGCATTGCTCACCAGCAGGCCCATGTCCAGATTGCCGGTGATCGCCACGCCGAACAGATCAATCGGCTGCCCTGCTGCAATTTGCTGCACAATTATTTCCGCGTCCAGTGATTCGGCATCTGCGGGCGCAGTTACCGGCTCAGTCGGATTTGATGCACATACGCCCTCAATGCGCCCGCGCACGTCCTGTTGTGCGTGTGATATGCCTGCGCACATCAGCACGGCGGCCAGCACTGCCCACAATCGCTGTCTCATCATCAAATCCCCTGTCACCAGTGTACAGAAACCGTTTGCCAACTATAGACAGGATTGCGCCTGAATGCCAGCAGATGGGGGCTATAGATTGCCGGTGCGCTGGCGGTAGAGGAACTCTGCGACGAGAAAATCTGTTTCTTCGTCGATGTCATAGGCTTCGTAGCGGTCAATCTCGAATAGGTAGGGGCGATCTCCGATGCGGTTATGCCGCCGCACGAGCGTTCCCCGCGTGAATATGTACAGGTTCGAGTTTTCCCGGTAGAAGGGGGGTAAATCCTGGGTGCGGCTGAGTACCGCCGGGTTGTGGTTGACGGGCCGCGCCAGTTGATCCCAGTAGTAGGTTTGCGTGCGTGTTACACCGAACAGTGTATCGTAGACCGGGTGGTTCTGGCGGTAGGTTTCTACGGCGCGGGTGATGGTGGCCGCCTGTAGCAGCGGATTGGTGCAGTGCGTTTGCAGGTAAACCTCGGCTGCTACCTGTGCGGTTGCGTTCAGCAGCACATCGTTCATGGGGATGGTGCCGGGGCGCAGGTGTGCGGGGCGCTCCAGCAGGGTAACGGCGGGGAAATGCGTTTCGGTTTGCTGCCAGATGATGTCGCTGTCTGTATCAATGACCACGCGGTCGATTGCGTCGCAGGCCAGCAGCGTTTCTATAATATGGTGGAACAGTGGCCGCCCGGCAAAATCGCGGTAGTTTTTACCGGGGATGCGTTCGCTCTCGTGGCGCATGGGCACAATAGCAGCCACAGTGGGGGTCATTTGTCGTCCTGCTCGGTCATCAGCACGCTTAAATCTGGCTGCCGGTACAGGTACGAGCGCAGGATGATACTCGTCACGGTTTTCACCACGCCCGGTACCGGGTGCAGATCTTGCTGGATGAACTTCGTCAGGTGGGCGGTATCGCGGCACATCACGTCAATTTCGAGGTCATACTCACCGCTGAGCATGGCAACGTAAGATACCTCCGGGAAGTCCTTCACGACATTGGCGACACTTTCGATTAAATTCGACGGCGACACCGATACGTGGATATTTGCGGAGGCGTTGAGGCCGAGCTGCGGCGGGTTGATGCGGGCATAGATCCATACAGTTTCGTCTTCCAGCATTTTGCCAACGCGGTTGCGCACCGTCCCTACAGAGACATCCAGCGCACGGGCAATATCGGTGAACGGTTTGCGACCATCCTGCTGTAGATGTGACAGAATCGCTAAATCAAGATCGTCAAGGGGATTGGCGGCCATGCAGTTTGCGCCTTATGAAATATTCGGGCGAATTTATTTTGAAATCGGCAATGAGTATGACCTGTGAGTAAAATAAATGCAAAATCAACAGGGCAGATTAAAATATCTATAATTTTCGTCTCACATTTTGCACGGGAGGTTGGGTTCAGGTTATGATCTGAATTGGCATTACCATTAAATTCCGACTATTGCTGAGGAGAAAATACATGGTGTTCGTTAAAAGGTGGGGCGTGCATTTTTCACCATACATTGAAAATGAAGTTCT
>JBCCQC010000234.1:0-6890 GCA_039024535.1 Chloroflexota bacterium | reverse complement strand
GCTCAGTTCGAATGCGGGGCGGGGTTCCATGTTGTTTGCCGTGATGATGCTGACGTATTTTATGTCGCAGGGGCGGCGCTTTGGTAAGCCTGTGCCGCTCAAGGAAGACCGCCTGCGCCGCGAACCTGTAGAATACATTGTTGCGCTGGCGGGCCTGTTCCGGCGTAGCGGACGCCGCCCGGAAACGCTCCAGCACTATAAAAAACGCCTGCGCCGTCGCCTTGCAGAGCGTTATGCGCTGGATCCGTCGCTGAGTGATACCCGGTTTGCAAAAGCCGCCGCCGCCCGTAACAAAAACATCAGCGAAGACGACCTGCGCGACCTGTTCGCAAAGCTAGACCGCGAAACCGTCTCCGAAAATGAGATGCTGGCAACCGCCACCGAAGTCAACGAGTGGCTGAACCGCTTCGGTGCGCGGTAGAATGACGCATAAGATGACCATCCACACGAAAGCGAACCCATGACCGTACAGAACACACAGGCATTGCTCCAGCGGATGCGCGAACAGGCGGGGCGCGTGCTCGTCGGGCAGGGCGATACCATCGAACTGCTGCTGGTGGCGCTGATTTCACAGGGGCATGTGCTGCTGGAAGGCCCACCCGGAACAGCGAAAACACTCATCGCAAAAACACTGTCGCGCCTCCTCGCCGCCGATTTCGGACGCATTCAGTTCACGCCAGACCTCATGCCGTCGGATGTGGTGGGCACCAGCGTTTACGACATGCAGTCCAGCCAGTTCAACCTGAAGCGTGGCCCGGTCTTCACGCAGATTTTGCTCGCAGACGAGATCAACCGTGCCCCGGCCAAAACGCAGGCGGCCTTGCTGGAGGCTATGGAAGAACGGCAGGTGACGATTGAGGGCAGCACGATCAAACTACCAGAGCCGTTTCTGGTCATCGCCACACAGAACCCTATCGAGATGGACGGTACTTATCCGCTGCCAGAGGCGCAACTGGATCGTTTCCTGTTTAAAATCCTGATTCCCTACCTGCCGCAGAAAGCCGAGGCCGAGGTGCTGCGCCGCTATCACAGCGGGTTCCGTGCGAATGACCTTGACGCCGTGGGGTTGCAGCCGCTCATCCGGCCAGAGCATCTCCCGCAGATTCGCAGCATCGTGAACGACATCAGCGTGGAAGACGGCGTACTGAACTATATCGCTGCCATCACCCATGCCACGCGCAACAGTGCCGAACTTGCACACGGAGCATCGACACGGGCGGGGGTCAGCCTGCTGCTGGCGAGTAAAACACTTGCTGCGCTGCGCGGACGTGATTATGTGTCGCCGGATGATATTAAAACGCTGGTGCCGCCCACCCTGCGCCATCGCGTCTACCTGCGCCCGGAAGCCGAAATTGAGGGGCTGGACACAGATGCCGTATTCCGCCGGATGCTCTCTAAACTTGACGTGCCGCGTTAAGCCATGCTCACCACCCGCTTTCTCGGCTTTGCGCTGCTGGTTCCGGCGCTGTTGATCCTCTCTGCGCTGCTGCCACCACTGGCCCCGGCAGCGATTTTGCTGTTTATCGGCCTGATTGTGATTCTGTTCGTGGATCGTGCTGCTGCTGGTAAACCCGACCAGTTCATTATTGAGCGGGTTCACGACAGTAAGCTCTCGCTGGGCGCGGCCAACCTGATTACCATCACTGTGGAATCACGGGCGCAGCGACCCGTTGCTATCACTGTGCGCGACGAGGTGCCGCTGTTGTTCGTCGGCAGCGAAGCGGACAACACCACACACACGCGCATCATCATGCCCCGCACACCGACAGAAATCACATACTATGTGCGCCCGGTGCGGCGCGGTGACTTCGAATTTGGCGATATGAATCTGCGCTATGCCAGCCCCGCAGGGCTATACACGCGGCAGGCAACCATCCCGGCGGCAGTGCCAGTGAAGGTGTACCCGAACCTGTACGAAATGCGCAAATATGACCTGCTGGTGCGGCGCGATCAACTGGCAGAGATGGGGTTGCGTAATGTGCGGATGCGCGGCGAAGGCAGTTCGTTTGAGTCGCTGCGCGAGTACAGCCAGGGCGACCCGTACCGCAGCATCAACTGGAAAGCGACTGCCCGACGCGGCAAACCCATCTCCACGGACTACGAACCGGAGCGTTCGCAGCGGGTGATGGTGCTGCTGGACGTGGGCCGCATGATGCGCAGCCCGATTCGTGTAGATGACCCCGACGGCATTAGCTGGAACATGGCGAAAATTGACTTTGTGCTCAACAGTGTGCTGCTGTTCAGCTATGTGGCGTCGCTCAAGGGTGACCAGGTGGGGATGCTGGTATTTGCAGATCGTGTGGTGCAGTACATCGCGCCCGGTGCCGGACGCAATCAGTTTCATAAATTACTGGAAACCATGTACGCGCTGCAATCGGAGCCAGTGGAAGCTGATTATGGCCGTGCGCTGGCGTTCCTGCGCACACAGAGTAAAAAACGCTCACTGGTCGTGCTGTTCACAGATTTAAGCGGCCTGCGTGCCTCTGAGAGCCTGACCACACACGTTCCCCGGCTGATGCCGCGCCATCTGCCTGTTGTTGTGACCATCCGTGACCCCGCGCTTGACGATGAAGCGAACCAACCGCTGCACACATCGGACGCCGTGTATCGCAAAGCGGTTGCCGAGCAGTTGATTGACGAGCGCCGCATTCTGCTGGATACACTCAAGCGGCGGGGGGTGCTCACGTTAGATGTGGCCGCCGAACATCTCACCATGTCCGTGGTCAACCAGTATTTGCAGCTTAAAGCCCGCCAGTACCTGTAATCACACCGGAGAGAAACCCATGTTCCCACTGCGCGACATCAACCCGACCCGCCGCCTGCCGATATTGACGTATACGCTCATTGCCGCGAATGTACTGGTGTTCTTCTGGCAGCTTACCATGTCACAGCAGGAGCTATTCGTTATGTGGCAGAGCCTGACTGTGATTCCGCGCAACATCAGTGCCGCGCCACTCGCCGCAGAATCCATTCTGGACACGTTCCGCAGCATGTTTTTTCACGGCGGGTGGGCGCACCTCGGCGGCAATATGCTGTATCTGTTCCTGTTTGGCGATAATGTCGAAGACTATCTGGGCAAGGTAATGTATCTCGTGGTGTACTTTGCCAGCGGTGTGGCTGCCGTCGCCGCACAGGTCATCACAGACCCGACCTCTCCGATTCCACTGGTGGGGGCCTCTGGCGCGATTGCCGGTGTACTGGGCAGCTATCTGGTGCTGTACCCGAACGTGCGCGTGCAGGGCATTATCTTTCTGGGCGGGTTTGGCGTCATCCGGGAGTTACCGGCGTGGGTGGTGCTGGGCTTCTGGTTTGTGATCCAGTTGTTTAACGGTATTGCGGGCCTCGGTGTGCAGACCGGGGGTGGGGTGGCGTTCTTCGCGCATGTCGGCGGATTTGTACTCGGTGCGGCGGCAACGTATGTGCTGATGATGTTCATCCCACACCCGGACGCACCGGAACGTGTGGAGATGGTCTATCGCAAGCGGGGGTATTGATGCGCAAACTACGGAACATTGCACTCTCGCTGGTCATACTGCTTACTGTTGTGGGCACTGTTATATTTCAAAACAGCGGGGCACAGTCTCAGGATGGCGCAGAACCAATCGGGCAACGCACTGGTACATCTGCCGCAGGCATTACCGATTTTGAAATGACTGCTACGTCAATAGTGGCAACACACGTTTCATCAGGTGACGATGCAGATTTACAGAATACGTTAACCTCAGCACGCGCAGCAGGCGTTACCGATTTTGAACTGACTGCTACTGCATTGATCGACATAGCAACTATGCAGGCTATATTGCTTACAGAGCAGCCAACCGCCGCACAGGAAACACTTGATGCCTTTTACAGAACCCAAACCGTGGTTGCAACTGAGTATCTACCCACTGCCCTCGCTATTCAGACGCTTCAAGTAGATGAAACACAGAGGTTTGCAAACGCATACGCTTCCAGAACGGCAATTGCCGTAACTCGTGATTCGTCACTACTAACCCCAATTCCACCCACACCTCTGCAAATGACGGATACTGCGCTGAGGGAGGGTAGTGCAGACTCTTACAACAACGAACAAACCACAACCCCGTTTCCAGCCGACTATTGCTACCCGATCACCTACAGAAAAGACTACAACCCTGCTCTGGCGCTCGAACTGAATCAAGAGCTTATTGAACGAAATGACATACCACCAGAGTACACATTCAGTACAACAATAACTGTCAGCGGTGACTATATCGGGCGCCGTCGCGGAAATAGAGGCAATGAAACCTATACGATGGACGGATGTGGAGAGGACACTCTGTTAGCTGTTACCATCAGGATTAATCAGGATGGGATTGACTCATGGCGCACGGCAGAAAGTCTTGTCAACGCTACGATGGACGTGCTATCAGATTATCCAGATATTGGTTCAGACGGTGTTCAAAGACCACGCCTCCTTATTGTAGAGGGAGATTGGGTACGTTCAGCCTTCATAATAGATTCAGATTTCAGGATTGCTCTTGTTGCTTACAACGACGGTCTACGTGGGGATGAACTTATCAGATCTATGGGCGGTTTTGTCCCTCAAGGAACGGGATGATAAAGTTTTCGCTCCGCTCAGACTACGCATCTGACTGTTCCGCTGCCTGTAGGGTGAACCACGCCCTGCGATAGCGTTCCATACGTGCGCAGTCTTTCTCGGTGACTTCTGGCAGGCGGCGAATGTCCATGTTGTGTTCGAGGTCAGCGATTTTCACGCGGCGGGCCAGCGGGTGCGGCTTGATGCGCTCTATAAATTCGTCGTAGGTTTCGTCGCTGCGCCGCGTGACGAGTTCCAATGCGTGCAGCACGTTTTCGGGATAACCGGCATCGCGCAGGTCGGCAAGGGTTACGTGCGTGTCCTCGATGACATCGTGCAGCACGGCTACCATCTGCTCAGCTTCTGTGTGGAAGCGTGCCATCAGTGCCAGCGGGTGCAGAATGTACGGCGAACCATCCTTCTGCTTCACGCCCCGGTGGGCTTCCAGCGCAAGGAAAATCGCATCTTCGATGGTTGGCATGGACGGTTCGCTTTCGTTTCTTGCCGCAGATTACGGTTATGGCATACAATGGTTCAAATATTTTTTGTGGAGATAATATTATTATGACCCCCGACGAAAAATACATCGAACGCCGTGACAGCGGCGCAACGCCCTATGAGATGTACCTGCAACTGCGTGACGATGGCTACAGCTTTTACGGCTGCACGTATCATATCTTCAGTCTATACGGCATTGCGCTCTCCGAAATGGAGGATGTACAGGCCGACCCCGACCTCCCCGACGACATGTACACAGCGGAAATCGCCCGCCAGTACGCCGACGCCCTTCAACGGATGTGAGCCTGCCCGGAGGGCTATTCTTCCAGCAGGGTCATATCAAAGTGAGTGGCAATGAACTCACGGGCCTCGTCAATAGATAATGCGAAATACGGATCTGCAAATGCATCCGGCGCGAGTTGCCTGCCAATAGCCTGCACGCGGGTTTTATATTGCAGGTTCTTCTCTGTCACCACCATAACAACCGCACCCTGATTTTTCGGCGCCAGACGTTGCAGGTAGCGCATGTCCGTACCGGTAAGCGTGAGGTCTATGTTGCGCTCATCAATGATGAGATGCACCCGGTGATTGACAGTGCTCAACATCTGTGCAGATTTCTGCGCCAGCCGGTAAAGATCGTCCTTGCCTGCGTTCTCGGTATATTGTTGTAGCACAACGGTCTTATACTCGTTGTCCCACGAGATATGATGCCCCATCGTGATTTGCTCCCTGTTTACTACCCTACAGATATACAACAAACCGCAATAAATGTTAATAGTCTGCCATGATTTATTCACCGAAGTCACAGGTTTTTTGCTTCATAACAGAATTAGACCGCAATATTTTGATGGTGATGTGCCCTCGCCTGACGTACCATACAGTTATCAGCAGCAAAGGAGCCATCACCATGCCAGCAGAAGACATCATGTGGCAGGCCGTCATCAGCAACGACCACACCTATGACCGTGAATTTGTCTATGCCGTGCAATCCACCGGGATTTTCTGCCGTCCATCGTGTAAATCACGCCGCCCACTGCGCCAGAACGTGACGTTTTTCAGCACATGTGCCGAGGCAGAACAGGCCGGATACCGTCCGTGCAAACGCTGTACCCCGAAAGCCGCTACTGATCCGCAGGTGAACCTCATCTCGCAGATTTGCGCATATATCGACACACACGCCACCACAGAAAAAATCACACTTCACACACTCGCAAACGAGTTCCACCTGAGTCGCTATCACCTGCAACGCACATTCAAAGCCGCGATGGGCATCAGCCCGCACCAGTACACGACGGCTGTACGCAACAACGCATTCAAAAATCACCTGAAGGAGTCTACAACTGTGACCGAAGCCATCTACAACGCCGGATTCGAATCGACCAGCACCGCGTATAAAAACACCGGCATTCAACCCGCCAGCTACCGCAAGGGTGGCGCGGGAGCCACTATCCGCTACAGCACCGCGCAGACCGATCCGGGTATTGTTCTGGTCGCCATGACGAAGCGCGGCGTGTGCAGTGTGGGGCTGGGGGATGACCGCGACGCGATGATTGCCGCCCTGCACGAGGAGTTCCATGCAGCAGAAATCACCGAAGATAAGGACATGCTGGCCGATGCACTGGAAACTGTGCTACAGCACATCGCCGGGGACGTGCCGCACATTGATCTGCCGCTGGATATTCAGGCGACGGCGTTCCAGAAGCGGGTGTGGGAGGCCTTACGCGATATTCCGTATGGGGAGACGCGCACGTATGGTGAAATCGCAGCAGCCATTGGCAGCCCGAAAGCCGCCCGTGCTGTGGGCAATGCCTGTGCCAGCAACCCGGTCGCGCTG
>JBCCQC010000233.1:0-6898 GCA_039024535.1 Chloroflexota bacterium | reverse complement strand
GAACTGGTTATCCCCTTTGTAGTTGCCAAACTACGTGCAGAAACCAACAGTGTTATTCTCCCCGGCGAACAGCGCAAGTTCAAGCGCTATCTGGATAAGCGGCGGGAGAGCAATACCCGCCTCAACGTGAATCATCTGGGCGAGGCCATTCTGGGTGAGGGCGAAGCGCAGAAGCGTCTGGATGCTTATATGGATCTGCTGGCAAACCCGGATGTGGAATACATCTCAGTAAAAATTTCGTCCGTGTTCAGCCAGATTAACCTGATTGCGTTTGAGGACACAATAGAGCAGATTAAAACGCGGCTGCGCAAACTGTACCGTCAGGCAATGGCACACGAGTATGTACGCCCGGATGGTACGGCTATTCCGAAGTTCGTGAACCTTGACATGGAAGAATACCGCGACCTGCATCTAACGGTCGCCGCGTTCCAGCAGGTGTTGAATGAGCCGGAGTTCCAGAATTACCGTGCGGGAATCGTGTTACAGGCGTACCTGCCGGATAGCTCGCAGGTGCAGCGTGACCTGACAGCATGGGCGATGGAACGGGTAGCCAACGGTGGTGCGCCGATTAAGCTGCGCATTGTAAAGGGTGCAAACCTTGCGATGGAGCGCGTGGAGGCGGCTCTGCATGATTGGCCGCAGGCCCCGTACTACAGCAAGCACGAAGTAGATGCCAATTACAAGCGCATGGTGACATATGGTAGCCAGCCAGAGCGCGCAAAAGCGGTGAACCTCGGTATAGCCAGCCACAACCTGTTTGATCTGAGCTATGCGTTGCTACTGCGCGAGAAGCACGGGCTGGAAAATGAGGTCGAGTTCGAGATGCTGGAGGGCATGGCGAACCATCAGGCGCGGGCGGTGCAGGACGCTGCGAACGGGCTGCTGCTGTATGCCCCGGTGGTGAAGCGTGACGACTTCCACAGCGCGATTGCGTATCTGGTGCGGCGGCTGGACGAAAATACCGCTGACGAGAACTTCCTGCGTGATATTTTCGACCTTGAACCGGGAACCCCGGCATGGGAACGCCAGCGCGATCTGTTCCTGAGTGCGTATGCGGACATGGATGTAGTGGCTGATGGCCCGAACCGCACGCAGAACCGCCAGACCGAGCAGATTACTTTTGATGTAGATGCACCGTTCATCAACGTGCCGGATACAGATTTCTCTCTGCGGCAGAACCAGCAGTGGGTGGCGCAGATTATGGCAGACTGGCGTGACCGTACTGTGGATGACATCCCACTGCAAATTGGTGGCGAGTTTATTGCTACGGAGCAGCAGGCCGAGGGCTACAGCCCATCGCAGCCGGGTAAAGTGGCGTATCGCTATGCGCTGGCAAACCCGGAGCAAATCGAAACGGCGCTGCAAACTGCTGTTGCGGCACAGTCCGGGTGGCAGGGGCAAAGCGTGGAAGATCGTAAGGCGCTGCTGGTGCGTGCGGCGGAAATTCTGGCAGAACGGCGCGGCGAGTTCATCGGTGTAATGGCGCTGGACGGTGGCAAGACCGCTGACCAGGCTGACCCGGAAGTATCCGAGGGGATTGACTTTGCGAATTACTATGCGCGGTCGTTCGATGATGTGGAAAATACACTGGATGACCTGACGTTTGAGCCGTTTGGCACTGTGCTGGTCACGCCGCCGTGGAACTTCCCGATGGCGATCCCGACGGGTGGCGTGCTGGCCGCGCTGATGGCCGGGAACACAGTGATTTTCAAGCCTGCGCCGGAGGCTACGCTGGTGGGCTGGTACATTGTGAATGCGCTGTGGGATGCGGGCATCCCGAAGGATGTGCTGCAATTTGTGCCGACGACAGATGACGAAGTGGGTAAGGCGCTGGTGACAGATGAGCGCGTGGATGCGGTGATTCTCACTGGCGCGTATGAAACGGCGCGTATGTTCCTCGGCTGGAAGCCGGAAATGCGCCTGTTCGCAGAGACCAGCGGCAAGAACAGCATGATTGTCACGGCGATGTCTGACCGTGACCACGCTGTGAAAGACCTAGTGAAGTCGGCATTCGGGCACGCGGGGCAGAAGTGCTCGGCGTCCAGTCTGGCGATACTGGAAGCCGAGGTTTATGACGACCCCGCGTTCCGTCGCCAGCTTGTAGACGCCGTGCAGAGCCTGACAGTCGGTTCGCCGTTTGATCTGCCGAGCGTAATAAACCCGGTTGTCCGTGAGCCAGACGCGAAACTGAAAAAGGCGCTGACGACGCTGGAACCCGGCGAAGAATGGCTGCTGGAGCCGCAAATGCTGGACGGCAACCCGAATATGTGGACGCCGGGAATCAAGGTGGGTGTGAAGCCGGATAGCTTCTTCCACATGACAGAGTGCTTCGGGCCGGTGCTGGGTCTGATGCGTGCCGATGACCTGAACCACGCGATTGATCTGGCAAATGCTGTGGACTATGGTCTGACGAGTGGCCTGCAATCGCTGGATGACCGGGAGATTGCCGTGTGGCGGGAGCGCATCCATGCCGGGAACGCCTACATTAACCGTGGTACGACCGGTGCGATTGTACAGCGGCAGCCGTTCGGTGGCTGGAAGAAGTCTGCGTTCGGCTACTCAAAGGCGGGGGGGCCGAACTACACCTTCAGCCTCGGTACGTGGGCAGACGCCAGCGAAACCAGTGTCGTAGCGGCTGCAAACCAATCCTACATCAGCGCGTGGCGCAACCATTTTTCCGTGGAGCATGACCCATCCGGCATTCTGGGGGAGTCCAATGTGTTCCGCTATCGCCCGGTGAAGCGTGTGATCCTGCGCGTGGACGAAAATAGTGCGCCGCAAGACGTTGAACGTGTGCTGCTGGCAACGGCGGTGTGCAATATCCCGGTGCGTGTGAGCCTGAGCGCCGCTGGCGTGACGGACGTGAACTTCGCAGATTGGTCACATGCAACTGTGGTTGTGGAAAGTACCGGGCAGCTTGCTGCTGAACTGCGCAACCCGGACTATCGTTACTGGCAGCGCCTGCGCATTACCGGGACAGTACCCGCAGATGTACGCGCCGCTGCTATCGAGGCGCATGTACCCGTGGTAGATGCGCCGGTGGTATCGAACGGTCGGATTGAACTGCGTCACTATCTGCTGGAACAGGCTGTTACACAGACGACGCACCGTTACGGCAACCTGACGGACGAATAACTGCCGCTGTGCCGCTCTGTGCAAGCAGGGCGGCACCCCACATTGTATGATCTCCCTGTACTTTCATCACCACATGTTGCGCACCGGGTTTATGTTTAACCATATACAAGTTTTTTACATCTGGTAGTCAAATTTGTAAATTACGCAGGATAAATTCAACGTTAACACATAACGTAGATATGCAAGGGGGGGTCTGGTATTTTTGTGGCTCACTCGGGAATAAACCCGATTGAAAGCACATCCAGTATGGCGCACCCTGCCAGGTTCACGCCACACGGGATGTGAAACTATCCGTACAGATGAATACTAATGCAGTATTCATAATTTAACAAGGAGTTTGATTCTTGATGAAACGCTTCACTATCGCTGCCATTCTGATGGCTGTCGTATTCTCGGTAGGTCTGGTATCCACGCAAGCGCAGGAAGACCCCGGCGTACTGAACGTCTACTCATCCCGCCACTATGGTGCAATGGAAGCCCCGTTCGTGAAGTTCCAGGAAGAAACCGGTATTGAGGTTCGTGTGAGCGCTGGTAGTCCACGTGACCTGCTGGCCCGCCTCCGTGCCGATATTGATCGTGGCGATCGCAGTATCGCTGACGTGTTCCTCGCCATTGACGCTGGTGTTCTGGATCTGGCCGCTGAGGAAGGCCTGCTGGCACCCATCGAAAGCGACGTACTTAACGAAAATGTCGCACCGGAGTTCCGTGACCCGGATGGTCACTGGTATGGCCTGAGCATCCGCGCCCGTACCCTCGTGTACAACCCGGAAAACACGACTGAAGAAGAGATTGCTGCCATCAGCACATACTCTGACCTCGCCACGGACACATGGGAAGGCCGCATGTGTATGCGCCCTGCATCCCACATCTACACCGTATCGCTGTTCAGCAGCCTGATTTTCCACCTTGGTGAAGACGCTGCGCTGGAAACCATGACTGGTATTTCTGATAACGTTACGCGCTACATCAACAGCGACACCCGCCAGATTGAGGCTGTGGCCGCCGGTGAGTGTGACGTTGCTTTTGTGAACCACTACTACCTGGGCCGCCTTGCCAGCAATGGCGATATGGAGATCCCCGGCACGGTTAACGTGAAGTGGATGAACCAACCGGATGCCGGTAACGGTGTGTTCTTTAACATCAATGGTGCAGGCGTTGTAACCAACTCTGCTAACTTTGATAACGCTGTAGCCTTCATTGAGTTCATGAGCACGGTTGAGAACCAGTGTGGTGCTATGGAGTGCTTCCCCGGTAGCAACTTCGAGTACCCGACGAACCCGAATGCTGAACCCAATGAGACAATCGCTGGCTTTGGTGAGTTCGTATACGACACTGTGTACCCGCTGTGGGAGTATGGTGCGTTCCAGGATGCATCTGTAGCTACGCTTGAGGCTGCAAACTTCGGCTTCGAAGAAAACTAAATACCTCGTTCACCTGAATGAGTATTGTGGGGGGCTTGCTGCGGCATGCCCCCCTCTGATGTTTGCCACACTATGAGAGAATGAAAAGAATAAATGGCTGACTCCACCATCCAGCAGCGGCAAGATACACTGCGCGTCCGTACAGCCAGAAGGCTGTCTGTAGGATGGCAGTTACCTGTATGGACATCTCTGATTTTGCCGCTGCTGATTACCGTTGCAATCCTGATTCCGATCGGGTTGCTGGCGGTTGAGATTCTTACGCCAACGGTGGATCTGTGGCAACGTATGTGGAGTACGTTCCTGCCGCGTGTGATATGGAATACATTGCGACTGGTGCTGGGCGTTGGTGTTGGGACGCTGGTGGTAGGTTCGGTGTTTGCGTGGCTGGTAACGGCGTTTGAGTTCCCCGGACGGCGCTGGTTTGACCATATGCTGCTGCTGCCGCTGTCGATCCCCGGCTTTGTTATCGGCTTTATCTATGTCGCTACCTTTGAGTTCGCTGGCCCGGTTCAGACGGTTTTCCGCAATATGTTCGGGCTGGGGCGCGGGGACTACTGGTTCCCGGATATTACCGCGCCGGGTGGCCTGATTTTTGTACTTACACTGGTTCTTTACCCTTATGTTTACATTCTGGCGCGTGCTGCCTTCCGTGAGCAGGCCGCGAGTACGTTTGAGGCGGCGCAGGTAATGGGTTACAGCCGCACGCAGTCTTTCTTCAGGCTGGTGCTGCCGCTGGCACGCCCACAGATTGCTGCCGGAACGATCCTGGCGATGATGGAAGCTATGACGGATTACGGCACCGTTAGCTTTTTTGGTTATCCGACGTTGAGTGAGCGTGTGGTTGTGATCTGGAATACGGAATATGACCTGAGCAAAGCAGCGGAACTTTCCATGCTGATGGTGTTCATCGCGCTGGGCATGATTATTCTGGAGCGCAGCCTGCGCGGACGGGCGAAGTTCTATCAGCAGGGGGGGCGTGGACGGCGACCCCGGCGCATGGTGTTGCATGGCTGGAAGAAGTGGGGATCCACAGCCGCTTGTGTTGGCCTGCTTGTTGCGGCGTTTTTCTTCCCGGCGGCGCAGCTTGTAACATGGGCCGTCACAGAGGTTCGAAGCCCGACGGTAGGGCTGTGGCAGGAAACGTTCACGGAGTACACAGTAAATTCAATGGTGCTCAGTGGTAGTGCAGCACTGGGTGCAACGATGCTGGCCCTGCTGATTGCGTATGGTGTGCGGGCTACGTCTACGACTGGCAACCGTTTCATTCCGCGTATGCTCTCACGGTTGGTGACGCTGGGTTATGCGATGCCGGGTGCTGTAATTGCGGCAGGGGTACTGGTGTTTGTGAATCCGCTGGATGGGCCGATAACTGATTTTGCGACCAATAACCTCGGCTGGACGAGCCCGGCGTATGTGCTGACGGGGACGATTACGGCGCTGGTGTATGCCTACATCGTGCGGTTTATGTCTGTGGGGTTCAACAGCGTGGAAAGCAGCATGGATAAAGTGACGCCGAACATGGAAGGCGCGGCCCGCATCATGGGCGCGGGCAGCTGGCGTGTGCTCACACGGATCCATATGCCACTGGTCGGAACGGGTATGGCCGCCGGTGCCATTCTGATTTTCGTGGACGTGATGAAAGAACTCCCGGCGACGCTACTGCTGCGCCCCTTCGGTATGGATACACTGGCGCTGTGGACGTATTTCCTCAGCAGCGAGGCATGGTGGGAGGCGGCGTCTATCCCCGCGCTGACGATTGTGGTCGTGGGCCTGATTCCGGTGTTCATTCTCATGCGCGTGGGCGATAATGAAGTGGATCAATAGTACTGGTACTGCACAACCGAATACATCACACAGGTGGTGTGCAGCATGGCCCGTTTTCTCACATTAGCAATTTCACAGGCAATCCATTGAGTCATACAGCAATTCGCGTCAATCACCTGACAAAACAATACGATGGCTTTACCGCCATAGAAGATGTATCGCTGGAAGTCCATGAGCGGGAAATACTGGTGTTGCTGGGCAACAGTGGCTGCGGCAAAACTACCCTGCTGCGCACTATCGCCGGGTTGGAACGTCCCAACGGCGGTGAGGTCTATCTGGATGGGAATCTCATGGCCGGGAATGGTACCTTCGTTGCGCCGGAGCGCCGTCAGATTGGCATGGTGTTCCAGGATTACGCGCTGTTCCCACACCTGACCGTTGCCGAGAACATTGAGTTCGCGCTGAAGGGCCGGGGAAGCCGCGACAAACGTGCCAGGGTTGCTGAGATGCTGACGCTGGTCGGGCTGGATGGGCTGGATAAACGGTATCCGCATCAGTTGTCTGGCGGGCAGCAGCAG
>JBCCQC010000232.1:0-6912 GCA_039024535.1 Chloroflexota bacterium | reverse complement strand
GATGAACCGTCCGATAGCCCCGACCTACATATGTTCGACACAATTAAAGGCTCTGACTGGCTAGGTGACCAAGACAAAATCGAGGTGCTAGTCAACGACGCAGTAGACATCGTGTACGAGTATGAGCGCATGGGCTGTGTGTTCAGCCGCACAGAGGACGGTCGTATTAACCAGCGTCGTTTCGGCGGCCACAGCGCACCGCGTGCGAACTTCGCCGCAGATTGGACGGGCCATGTGTTGTTGCACACTATCCACGAACAGTGCCTGAAGCACGATGTTGAGTTTTACAGTGAGTGGTATGTACTGGAATTGCTGGTTGAGGACGGTCATGCATTTGGTGTTGTCGCAATGGACATCCTGACCGGCGAATTGCACACGCTCATCGGTAAAGCGGTGATGTTTGCGACTGGTGGCTATGGTCGCGCATGGAAAATCACATCGAACGCGACGGCGAACACCGGTGATGGCGTAGCAATTGCATACAATGCAGGTGTGCCCCTGATGGACATGGAATTCGTACAGTTCCATCCCACCGGCATCTACAAACACGGTATCCTGATGAGTGAAGCGTGCCGGGGCGAGGGTGGCTACCTGACGAATGCCAGCGGTGAACGGTTCATGGAGAACTACGCGCCAGATAAGATGGAACTGGCCCCGCGTGACCTCGTAAGCCGCAGCGAACAGACGGAAATTGACGAGGGACGCGGCGTTGGCGACGATGCAAAGGGCATTTACCTCGATATGACGCACCTCGGCGGCGAAAAGATTATGAAGCGTTTGCCGCAGGTGCGCGAAATCGCCATGAACTTCCTCGGCGTGGACATTATCAACGCTCCCGCAAAAATCCAGCCGACGGCACACTACAGCATGGGTGGCATCCCGACAGATGTTGATGGGCAGGTCATTCGCGATGCGACGGGCGCACCATTTACCGGCTTCTTTGCTGCCGGTGAGTGTGCCTGCGTGAGCGTCCACGGCGCGAACCGACTGGGCACAAACAGCCTGCTGGAAGCCTCTGTTTTCGGGCGGCGTGCCGGGGCTGCAATGGCTGCCTACATCAACAGTGGCGCACAGATTCCGCCCTTCACCCGCAGCGACTTCACACAGACGCAGCGCAACCGCATCGAGCGCATCATGCACAATCCAGCAGTTGGCAGCGGCATCGCAGAAAACATCTCTGCGCTGGGTGAGGAACTGAAGTGGAACATGACCGACAACTGCGGCATCTTCCGCGACGACGAAAAACTGGTCAGGGGCCTGCACAAGGTCTATGAACTTCAGGATCGTTTTGGCTGCGCACAGGTGATGGATACCAGCCGCCGCTTTAACACGGATGTGCTTGCGGCGCTGGAAACCGAAAACCTGCTCACTTTCAGTGAAGTCATTGTAGCCGGGGCACTGGCCCGTACCGAAAGCCGTGGCGCACACTCGCGCACGGACTATAAGAAGCGTGACGATGAAGACTGGCTGAAGCACACCGTCGCCGTCAAAGGTGAAAACAGCAGACCGGAACTGAGCTACAAATCCGTCAATATCGACTGGGAACGCTACCCACCACAGGAGCGTAAATACTAGCCGAAAATCACGATCCGGGGCATGGCACGCTGTGCCCCTGTGTTAGATAGAAGGAGACAGAGATGACTGAAAAACACATGATCAACGTGAAAGTGAAGCGGTACAACCCGGATGTCGACCGTAAACCGTACTACCAGACGTTCCAGATTGAACTGACACCGGAAAAAACCATTCTGGATGCCCTCGAAGAAATTAAAGCCACACAGGACGGCAGCCTGACGTTCCGGCGCTCCTGCCGCCACGCCATTTGCGGCTCCTGTGCGATGATGATTAACCGGCGCAATACGCTGGTCTGCACGAAGCCGCTGAAGGACGTGGTGAACGAGGGCGGTCTGTTTGCACAGAAGGATACGGTAATGATTGAGCCGCTGCCGTACCTGCCAATTATCAAAGACCTTGTGGTAGACCGTACAGTATTCTGGGAGCAGTATAAAGCCATGAAGCCGTGGCTCATCCCACCGGCAGAAAAGCCATCACAGGAATATCGCGTGTCGCAGGCGGAGGTAGACGCTATGGAACAGGCCGAAACGTGCATTATGTGTGGTGCGTGCTATTCATCCTGCCCGGTCATTGCCGGCAACAAAGACTACATCGGGCCACATGCCATGCTCAAGCAGTTCATGCGCGTGATGGATCCACGTGACCAGGCCCCGGAAGAACGGCTGGATAGCATTGCTACCGCCGATGGTGCGTTCCGTTGCCACCAGGTCATTAACTGTATTGACGCCTGCCCGAAGGGGCTGAACCCGGCGAAAGCTATCGCCCATCTCGCGCAGATGTCGCTGAACACGGGCCGCATTACCGGGGAACGTGCAGAACGCCTGAAAACACTCATTGCCAGTGCCGATGATCCGTCCCTGCAACCGGTGGATGCCCATGCAGCACACGACGGCGGCCCGATGCCACAGGTGATGGCAAACGCCATTCCAATTCGTGAATAGTGCAAAGCCAGACAGAGGCCGCCCGGTAAACGCGGTCTCTGTGGTCGGTTAATCTGGCAATGTCTCCGTGTCTCTATCTTCCTGTACGTTACTCTCTTCTAACAGAACCGCAATTTCTAACTGGCGGGCTTCCACATCTTCCAGTTTTGCCGTGAGCAGTGTTAAACGCTCCGTGATTTGCTCGTTGAGCTGGATGTTCTGGTAGGTGTAATCACACAGGTGCAGCAGCAACTTCGATAGCGACTGCCAGCTCTTGCCAATATTCCGAACTCGCACCACCGTCCGCACAAAAAAGCCAATAACCGGCCACTTACCACCACGAACCGTTGCATCTGTCATGCGCGTGTATTCCCACGCCGAGTAGTGATAGCGAATTTGCTTGCGGATTTCGTGTAAATCTTGTTGCTGTAGCAGCCAGCGGTCACTCAAGAGTTGGGAGCGGTTGGTTGTAGGCGAGATTTCCACGGCAGAAAATGCAATGCCGAGCCTGCGCGGGTCATGCTCTGTAACCACTGGGTCACTGATTTCGAAGATGATGCGCGTTCTGTCCATGTCGCGGTCAATGATGTAGTCCGGGATGATGCCGGTAATGGTGTAACGGCGATACCCCACACTGCGAAACACAATCGGTATGTAGGTGCGGTTCACGCTAAAGCGCAGGGTTTTGACGAGTCGTTCATCCATTGTGTCGATCACATGGCAGGTGATTTCGTAGTTCTGGTGTTGCCGGAGCCGTACATCCATCACAACCTGATCGTCTGCCGACCATCGAAATGTTTCGCCTGTGTCCTGCCGAACCTCAACATCATACAGCCCCGTCACGCCGTCACGTTCATGGTCAAAGCGGTAGGTGTAGTGGCTGCTGGTTATTTCTGGTGGGGCAACAGGCTGATGTTCCCGGACAATGCGCTGAAAGTGACCTACCATAATGCTGCCGACAGCCGCGTGACTGTAATTTTCTGCTATAGTTCGTGCGCCGCTTTCGCCCATTAACCGCGCTTGCTGCGGCTGGTCGCAGACGGTTCGCATCAGGTGGGCGGCGTGGTTGATGTCCGGGTCTGCCCAGATGCCAGAATCGGGCGGGTACAGCCGCAGGATCTTCGGGTCGCTGGCCTGTGGCCCATGATGCGCCTCTGATATAGGAACCAGATCAAAGTTAACCGGAAAGCTGTTGTCTGCACTCATGTAGTCCATGTTGCCAGACCACCCGGTAGCAATGACGGGGCTGCCCATACTCATGGCTTCGGCCATGCCCATACCATACCCCTCTGAGCGGTGTAACGACACGTACGCATCCACGAGGCCATACAGCGCACTCATTTGCTGCCGCGTCCAGTAATCGTTGATGAGCAGGATGTTTGGTTCGCTACATGCAGTATAGATTGCGTCACTGAGATCAGGGAAACGCTCGAGCGAGCTTGTCTTTAATACCAATGTTGGTGGGTATGGTACATCGGCACAGGCCAGCTTGAACGCCTCAATCACCGCCAGCGGATTTTTTCGGGCAATGGTCGATTTTGAGTCGAAGACAAACAGAAAGATAAAGGCATCTTCGGGCAGGTCAAATTCTGTGCGGCTCTGTGTGCCCTGTGTGGATAGGTGAATGGGATGCGGCACACGGTATACCGGCACCGGGGACTGACGTGCCAGAATTTGCTGTGTGTAGTCAGAAGCCGTCCAGATTTCATCCACATAGGCAAAAGCGGCCTGCCACTTGCTATTCAGGGGCCGGTCAACCTCGAACATCCAGTAGCCGATGTTGTACCGCTGTTTGAAAAAGCCCTCACCGAGGCCGGGCAGCGCATGTTCAATTAATTCTGGCCCGTTGAGGTGGATGTAGTTGATTGCGCCATCACGGCCAGCGGGGGGGAGTTCAATGTCGTTGCGCTGGCCGGTCAGGTGTTCCAGCCGCAGCCTGATTTCTGTGTAGTGCAGTGGGACGCTGTAGTGTTGCATAGCACGAACGTGGCCCCGAAAGGCCTCGCTGATGCCTATGTTCGCCGTCAGGTCGCCAACAACATTAATGAGGGGCAGGTCTGACGCTAGCGGTTGATCTGTCATAAAGGACTACCGTTAATCGTGTGTGCTGGTTATTGCGCCTCAGTAGACGGAGCCAGCTCAATAGAAATAAATGCCATGCCCAGCAAACGCCTGTCTGTGCTGTTTACCGGGGATAGTGTTCGGTCTACACTCAGTTTAACATGGGTCGTTGCCGCGTTGCGCTGCAAAATTTGTGCCGGGACATCAGCCCTGAATATGAAACGATCCCCGTCACGGGTTCTCCTTGTGGCAATTTCTGTATTGTTCACGCTTACTGTGAGTGTCGCCAGTTGCTCATCAACGAGTGTGCGGTGAATAGTAAGGGTGAGTGCAAGGGGCCTATCTGCGGCAAGGCTGAAGAACAGATCGGCGGTGGGTTCCGGGCCAGACCAGCGAAAATCCTGCTCAGCATAGTACCAGCCATTGCCGAAAGCGTTGTTTTCCACATCATCAAAACGCAAAAATACCCGTGTTTGCCGGTTGACGACATTGTGCTCTTTAAAATGCATCCCCAGCAGGTCACGCACCATGTACTGATAACGACGTTCAAATATTCCGGTGGCGTGCTCGTAAAGTGCCATATCCAGTTGATTGTGAGATACGATCAGTTCGTATAAATCGGCGGGTATATCCGCCACCGCAGGACGGTTCGGGGTCACTTTTGCACGGATGTCAGCAAATATATCACGCGGCAGCCATGCAAAGGTGTAATACAACAACTGTACGGCATCATCAAAACGCTCCGTCAGGCCCACGAAGGCGAAACCATCCAGATGCGCCTTTGCTGTAGCCAGCAATTCATCATCCGGTACATCTTCGAACATACTGAATTCAGTCTCATACAGGGTGCGCGTCTGGTAGTTATGGACTTTAAGCGCCATCGCCGGGTCTGTCATGAACGCTTCCAGCCCTCGATCAATAACTTGCTGGATTGTAGGGTCGGGTTTCATCACGTTCACATCGCTCTGCAAAAAGTAATACAGCGAAATAATCCGGTCAACTGGATGGCGCAACTGCGTCAGCATAATCGGGGATGTGAGGTAGGTGCGTGCAAAGATCATATCGAGGTGTCCACGGAAAAGGCGATACTTCGCAAGGCTTTCACGAGTCGGGTTTTCAATCTCATGATCCCACATAATTTCCAGTCGCTCATTGTCAGTAAACTGATGATCGAGGATTCGGGTGAGGGACGTACCTGCTGTTTTTTCGAGATGCAGGTAAAAAACCTGATCGTCCGGGTTCAGTCGATAGGGGGGGTCGAATGGAAATGGATTTTCCTGCACCGGAGTGACCTCTGTTTGCGCTGAATAATGGTTGTGGATTTACACACGCTACCCTGACTACCAGCATAACATACAGCGCACGGCAAGTGAACAATTTTTCAACGATCTGAGCGCCATAAATACTCGCGGATGAAGCCTGCCGCATAGACCGGTGACAGTGTTGATTCAAAAAATGAGCCTGTGTGCAGGGGGGGTAGTAAAACCGATTTTGCCAGCAATGCGACATGCCACCACAGGCCGCGCCGTGGATAGTCAGACAGACCCAGGTTGCGGAGGCGGGCCTGAGACTGTCCGTGACCGAATGCCCGCTGGTAGAAGTGCCGTCGGGTAAGCCGTTGTGCAGGTACCCTGTGCCACACCAGTGCCTGTGGCGTGTAGTAAACCATGCCACCATACCGATGGATGCGCTGTTGAATTTCTGTATCCTCATTACCGGTGAGTGATGCGCCGCTGCGCCCCAGATGTGTGTTGAAATTGCCGAGCTTCTCAAACGTGCTGCGCCGAAAAGACATGTTCGCCCCGATAATACGCTCCGGCCATGCCAGCGCACGCAGTTCGTCACCCCGATCAATCAGGCTGAGTGACCGGAGCAACTCATCCGTCAGCCATACCGGACGCGAAAGCTCCCACAGGCCCCGCACGCGCCCCCCGACCGCCCCTGCGTCGGGATAGCTCCGGTAGACTGCCAGCAGGGATGCCAGCCAGTGGCTGTCTGCTTCGGCATCGTCATCAATGAACGCAACAATGGGGGCGCGGGCCATGTCGATGCCACGGTTCCTGGCGTGTGATAAGCCGATTTGAGGTTCTGCGCAGTATGCTATGTGTGTGACTGTGTGAGCGGCGGTTTGTGTTACAAGATCGGCTGTTTCAGTGCTGCTGCGGTTATCCACCACAATAATCTCATAATCCGTCGGGTTGAGTGCCTGCTGAACCAGGCTCCACAGCGTACGCTGCAAAGAGGCCGGTGCCCGATATGTGCAGACAATTACAGAGACGTGAGGGACGTTACCCGGTGAACAGGCTGCCATAGTCAACGCGCTCAAATACCGCTGGCACCTGCCACATGTGGAACG
>JBCCQC010000231.1:0-6916 GCA_039024535.1 Chloroflexota bacterium | reverse complement strand
GCACCATCAAATCGCGTCATCAATGACGTGACCCGATGCTCGACAACGTATGGTGAGATCATGGTCACGGCAGATGAGGTCAGCCAGCAAAGTATCACTTTCATTGAGGCGCAGAAACGCAGACATCACGACGCGCTGTATGCTCTGGAGGAAAACGGGGACGTAAAGTGCATTCTTGAGTGGGAGTACAACGCAGGAAACGCCCTGTTCTGGAACAATGACCGCTCTATGGTGGCGTGGAAGTACTGGACGATAGACGAGGGGTACAGGGATAATTTGTATTTGACGGACTTTGAGACAGGGGAAACACAGTTGCTTCTGGAATCTGTTGAAGTTAATGACATTAAAAACGCGACATGGGCAACAGATGATAGCAAACTGGCATTTCTTGAGGTTAGCAGTCGTGGTGTCGGATTGAAATCAACCATTCACGTGTACGACACAGAAACAGATGAATTCGTTCAGGTTGAGCAGACAGCGGGGGATGTGAGTCTGACAATGGGTGGTTGGAGCGATATGGAGACAGTGGAATACACACTTGTAGCATATCTACAGGAGAACCGGACAGAGTATAATTGCCATGTGAATGTCAACAAATTGACCCGTGTTTGCGATCCTGAGTTTGATTGGTTCCCCAACGGCAAAACCAGCGATTGACCTCAATGCCGACCACATCACCGGAACAGCACAGACGCCAGTGCCAGCAGCGCCACCAGCCCCGTCGCATACACGGCCAGCGGTACCAGCCGCCGTGTGATGGGGTTCACATCCTCGCCCAGCAGGGCGCCGGGGTCTTCCGGGTGGGGGCGCGGTAGATGCACCGGCGCAATGTACCACGCCAGCACCGCCCCGCCTATCAACGCGCCCAGCAACCCGAATAAATCCGTGCGGGCGGCAAAAGCCCCGGCAATCAGGTTCAATAGCACCAGCATACCGAGGAAACCGCGCCGCTGCTGCCCACGCTGCCCATACAGCTTGCGATGCCGGTACATATAGATGATCTCGCCGCCGAGCGTGGCAACAATGCCTGCCGGTGCCCCCACAACCAGCGCCCCCACCGGGATAGCCCCTGCACCTACGAATATCAGCGTGGTGAGTGTGCCTGCCATGCCACCCAGGAAGTACACCAGCCCGAACCGCACATGGCCCCACAGCCGCTCTGCTGATGTGCCGATGATGTAGAACGAGTACAGGGAAATCACCAGCGCAATCAACCCGGTTATCAGGCTGGCTGCCCCGGTCGCATAGGGCTGCTCCAGCAAAAACAGCGCCGTCAGTGCCCGGTACGCCTGCCGATTCTGCAACGCCCCCTCCCCGCTAACGCCGAACACCTGCAACAGCGTGTCGGCTTCTGGCCCGGTGGGGATGCGTACCAGCGTGAGCAAAAACAGCAGTACCAGCATCACGGCTGTGAAGGCCGGTGTGACGGTGGGGATGCGCAGCGTTAGTTGACCGGTGCTTTCTGATGCGTTTTTATCGGGTGGCTCGTTGAGCATAACAGTCCGTTTCTGTATAATCATCGAATTACGGAGGCGCACGGCGTGCCCTCACACCGTCCATCGTTAGCCAATGGTAACATAACTATGCCTTCCTACACCTTCCACTGCAACTCCTGCCATCGTGATCTCACCCTGTTTTATAAAACCTACCGCCAGTACGACGACGCCACCCACACCTGCCCGCACTGCCAAAGTACAGACCTCACGCGCACCATTACCAGCGTGACCATTGGCCGGGGCAGCAGCAGCCACGACTATACCGCCATGAATGCAAACCAGATGCTGTCCGTGTTCGAAAGCGGTGACAGCAAGGCCGTGGGCGAGATGATGAAACAGGTGGGCGCAACCGTGCCAGACAGCAACCTGGGCGAAAATTACAACGCTGCCGCCGATAAACTGAGCAGTGGGGCCAGTATGGACAGCGTAGAGCGCGACCTGCGTAACAACGCACTGGGCAAAGCATCCGATGCCCCCCTGCCAGACCTGCGCCCCGGTAAAAAGCCATAATATAGCACACACTGAAGATACTATAAGCAGCCTGCCTGTAGTAAACTGACCCTGAACGGTGTACCGAGAAAACCAGCGCATGAGCACCCTACAGCAGAACACCCACCTGCACGACCTGTTGCAGCAGCTACAGGCGCACCTTGACGAGCCACTGGAAGATTACCTGGCGCGGCAGTTAAATGAGCGTCATGAGGCGCAACCTGCGACAAACACAATAGAGCCACTGTATTACCGTGCCCTGTTCGACAATACCAGCGATGCTGTTTTTATCATCGGGCCAGATGAGCGGCACATCGACGCCAACCCGCGTGCGGCTGCTATGCTGGGCTACACACTGGATGAAATCCGGGGGGAAGAAGCAGATTACTTCCTGGCCCCCGGCGAAGCCGCAGACGCCGCCCAACGTAAACAACAGCTTGCCGATAGCAAAACGGGTGCCCTGCCCACCTACGAGCGCAAATTCCAGCGCAAAGACGGCACCCTTATCAACTGTGAAATCAGCCCCATCATGATGCGCGACAGCAACGGCGCGATCACACACATTTACAGCGTCGTGCGAGACATTACCGAACGCAAACAGGCCGAACAGAGTATTCGTGACAGCGAACAGACTGCCCGCGAGTTCCAGGCCCACCTGAAAACGCTGCACAATCTACACTTCGAACTGGCCCGTGCTACCACGCTGGATGACATCTATCGGCAGGCCGTTACCACGGGCAAAAATGTGCTGGGGTTTGACCGTATGGGTCTGTTCATCGTGCCAGAAGGCACGGACATGGTTATGGGGACATATGGTATTGCCCCGGACGGCAGCCTGCGCCGCGAATACGACTATCAGACGTCTATGGCGCAGTGGCAGGCAGCAATTGCAACAGAGCACAGCGCCCACGACCAGCCGGTTCTGTGGCAAACCGATGCTCACCTCGTTGACTATGACACGGTGATAGGCACCGGCTGGCATGGTATGGCTGCCCTGTGGGATGGAAACGATGTGCGGGGCTATGTGGCTGTGGATAACCTCATCGGCCAGCGCCCCCCGCGCCCCTATGACCGAGAATTGCTGGCGTTTTTCGCACAGACGGTGGCCCATGCTATTACCCGTCGCCAGCGCATTGCGGAACTGGAACTGAGCGAGGAGAGCATCCGCCTGCTGCTGGAAAGCGCACCGTCAGCTATTATCCTGCTGGATAGCGATAGTAACATTCAGCGTACCAACCTGAGTGCCCGTGAGATCTTCCGCTATGCCGAACCGGATTCGCTCATTGGCCTTAACATCGAAGTGCTGGTGCCGCGCGTATGGGATTACCTGAGCCGTATGTACCCGCACCACGACCCCAACGATGACCTTGCGAAGCCCCCACACCTGGGGCTGGCAAACGATCTCGCTGGCATTACGGAAGATGGCGAGCGTATCCCGATTGAGATGTTCCTTTCCACCATTACCATCAACAATGAAGCCAGCATGGTGTGCTTCATCAATGACCTGACGGAGCATGTGCAACTGGAGAAGAAGCGTGTGGAACTGCTGCTGGAAAAAGAGCGTGGTATTCTGATGTCCAGCTTTATCCGTGATGTTTCTCATGAGTTTAAAACCCCGCTCTCGGTCATCCATACGCGCACGTACCTGCTGCGCCGCCGCACGGACGACCCGGCCCTTGAACGTCACTTTGCGATGCTTGACCAGCAGGTAGACAGCATTAACCGGCTGGTCGATGACCTTGCCCTGATGACCCGGCTGGAAGGCATGACGCGGATGAAGTTCTACCAGCACAATGCCCTTGCGGTGATCCAGAGTACGTTCGCGGAATTTGCAGAGACTGCCCGCGCCCGCAACATCCACATCAACTGGGATGTGGCCCGCCCGGTGCCACAGCTCCGCTGTGACAAAGACCTGCTGAAGATGGCGCTGGCGCGTGTGGTGGATAATGCGCTGCGCTACAGCTACGATGGGGGTACCTTAACAGTTTACTGCCATGCAATAGGAGATGATGTTGTGTATAAGGTGATTGATGAGGGGGTAGGGATAGAGCCAGAGCACCTGCCCCGCCTGACGGAGCGCCTGTACCGCGTGGATACAGCCCACACCACGCGCGGGTTCGGCCTTGGCCTGTCGATTGCTGATAAAATTGTGACGATGCACAGCGGCACCCTCACTGTACAGAGCACCCCCGACGAAGGCACCACGGTAACCATTGTCCTGCCGATGGACGCTTAGGCGGATTCTGCCCGTGCTTTTAAGGCCTGTGCAAAATCGTCAGGTTACTCACCCGGCCAGGTTGCGCTTGACGAATGCATAGAAGGGGAATACAAGCTGTTCGGCGTCAATCTTATCGTTCTCGAATGCGCCGTGATTGGCATTTTCAAACTCGCCGTGCATACGCTGGATAACGGTGGTCTGATAGCCGGAGGGTTCGTTCTGGAACAGGGTGACGACGGTGGTAAACTTCCCGGCGACGAACAGTAGCCAGCGGTTATCGCTGGCAGGGCGAACGGCGCGGTCTACGATGCGCCCGGCCTTCAGTTCTGCTGTGAAATCCTGCAAAATTGGCTGCACCTCGGCCATCCCCACCCCGAAGCCGCCCAGTGTTTCGATCACATTGCCGCTCCTGTTGTCAAAGATGATAAGGCCCTGTGCTTTGCCCATGTACTTTTCGCGCAGCACCATTGTGCCGCCGTCTTCCTGAACGGGTACATCGGTGGTGGTGGCTTTTTCGGCCAGTTCCATCTGGCTGTTGTAGCGCTCGTAGATGGCGTGGAACTGGTCACGGTTCAGCTTGCCCTCGGCAAACTCTTCCAGAATGCGATTGATTTTGGTCTGCACTTCTTCTTTAAAGGCTTCGAGTTTGTTCTGTGCCATGAGATGTCCCCTGCCTGTACACTGACGCCTGACTTACCTTAATGTTACAGCATGTTATAGGCCATCACAACCAACTCGCCTTTATTGTTCATAAACGTAAACACAATTCAAATGTTTTGCGTTCATAGCGTCAGGACAGCTTCAACCGGTCGTGTTTCTGGCAGAACTGCGTCATAGTCGGGCAGGTCATCTTCCACGTTGCGCACCGCCGGGAACAGATACCCGCTCAGTGCCATTGTGCAGCCGATGACACCCGTACACACAAACATCAGGGCCACGCCAGCACCGGGGCCGGTGCCCACCCACGGCCCGAACACATCGGCCAGTGCGCCACCCGGTGCCATGGCTGGCTCGAACACGCGGTCGGCCAGTGGCCCGGAAATGAGAAACCCTATCGGGCGCGGGGCCTGCTGGATCATATTTTTGACGGCGAACACGCGCCCCTGAATGGCCGGGGGCGTTTTCCGCTGCCAGATGGTGGTGTTGGCGGCGACAATCGCCGGGATGAACACTGCCGCACTGATTGCGCCCACACTCCAGCGGAACAGACCGTTGCCCATGCCAATCTGTGTATCACCCAGAATAAACGATACTGCCGCAAATGCCAGCATCCCGTGGATTAACCGCTTCGGCAGGCCAAATGTGCTCACCAGCACCCCGCCGATAATACCGCCTACGCCCAGCGCCACGCTTACCCATGCCAGCGCGAACTCATCGCCGCCGGTTTTGCCCAGTATCGTCACTGGCAGCAGGGACGAATATGTGAGCGTGTCCATGAAGTTCATGCCCATAAACACGATCATCAACCCGATGAGGCCGTGCCGCACCGCAATAAAGCGGAAGCCGGTTTGCGTTTGCTGCCGCCAGTTCGCCAGTGTGATCGGGTCGTCCTGTGGCGGGGCCGGGACACGCACGATAGCCAGTGTGACCACCGCAAACAGAAACGTCGCTACGTCTACCAGCATCACGGCAGTCAGCCCGGCTACGGGGAGCAGCAGCGCCGCCAGGAAGGGCGCGAGCAACTGCGAACTGGATTCCGCAATGGAGCGCATCCCGTTGGCGCGGGCATAGTGGGTTTTCGGCACCAGCAGCGAACTCGCCGCAATGTAGGCCGGTTCCTGGAAGGCGTTAAAAATGCCGCTGGCTCCCAGCAGCAGGTAGGTGTGCCACACTTGCAGGCCGCCGCTGAGGTGCAGCGCCAGCAGAATCAGCGTCATCACCCCCGCGCCGAGGTCGGTCAGCAGCATTACCCGGCGGCGATCAAAGCGATCCACCACAATACCGGCAATCGGGCTGATGAGCACCAGCGGCAGGAAAAACGCAAAGCTCACCAGCGCCACGGTTGTGGCCGTGCCGGTGAGGTCGTAGGCCCACACCACCAGCGCAAAGCGCGTCATGGCTGTGCCGATGAGTGAGAGCATCTGCCCGGCCCAGATGATGGTAAACGTCCGCATCCCGGATGATTGTGTCGTGTTCAATGTATGTTCTCCCTCGTATATGCAAATAAAAAACGGCTGCCTGCACTCGTGCCGACAACCGTTCGCTGTTTCTGTTCTATGTGTTTAAGACTTACCGTGTCGGAGGCGCATTCATCTGGAGATGCCCCGCATCGGACATATCGGTGAATGCGAATTTGTACTCTGAACTGTAAGTCATGATGAAATCACTGTAGACTGAATCTGTGGGGAAGTCAAGTTCCGGGCTAACATAACAGGCAGCCAGTGTATTCTGTGCCATTGCTGATTATGGCAGGTAAATCCAGTGCTGATTAGCTGCACCGTTGAGCAACATGAAACGCTCACCGGTGTCCATTTCCATGATTTCAATCATACTGGAGGTACCACTAATGGTTTGCTGTACGGTCAGCCATTTTCCGTCGGGAGAGAGACTGACTTTTTCGATGTTCCCCTGGTTAAATGTCCCGATGGCAGTAACCTGCTTCGTCGCAACATCCATCTGAAGCAGGTCAAGGTATGACAGCGAGGTTGCGTCCAGCGTTGGCCGGAATATTAGATGGCGGCTATCCGGGAGCCATTGTAAGCTTGTCGATAAT
>JBCCQC010000230.1:0-6918 GCA_039024535.1 Chloroflexota bacterium | reverse complement strand
GCCGGTGAAGTGAAGAACTTTGACCCGAAAGCCATTTTCGGTGCGCGGGAAGCCCGCCGGATGGATCGGGTGCAGCAGTTTGCGGTTGTGGCCTCGCAGCAGGCAATGGACGACAGCGGTATGGAGATTACTGACGCACCGGGCGAAGATGTGGGTACGCTGATTGGTACCGGCATCGGTGGTATTGCGACGCTCTCAGACTCTATCAATGCATTTACGGCGAAGGGGCACAGGGGCATCAGCCCGGTGGCCGTGCCGCAGATGTTGAATGACGGAATTTCTGCAAAGGTTTCAATGGTGCTGGGTTTGCGTGGCCCGAACTACGACATTACCTCGGCGTGCGCGACGGGAAACAACACGATTGGCGATGCTTACGATCTGATCCGCCTGGGACGGGCGAAGGCGATGATTGCCGGGGGCAGCGAGGCTGCTGTGACGCCGGTGGTCGTTGCATCATTCCACAACATGAAGGCTCTCAGCAGCTATGAGGGTGATCCCAAGGCGGCAAGCCGTCCGTTCAGTGGAGACCGCACCGGCTTTGTGATTGCTGAGGGCGCGGCGGTGTTGATGCTGGAAGATCTCGATCATGCGCTGGCACGGAATGCAAAGATTTACGGCGAGATGGTCGGCTATGGGCACACGTCAGATGCATACCATGTGACGGCTCCGCTGGAAAGCGGCAAAGAAGCCGCCCGCGCCATGCAACTGGCCCTGCGCGAAGCAGCATTGCAGCCAGAAGACATCCACTACATCAACGCGCACGGCACCGGCACGCCGCTCAACGATAAAAGCGAAACAGCAGCGATCAAGCTCGGCTTTGGCGAGGCGGCCTATGATATTCCGGTGAGCTCCACGAAGTCTATGACGGGGCATATGCTGGGCGCTGCGGGTGCGACTGAGGCAATTATCTCGCTGCTGGCCCTGCGTGATGGGTTCGCACCACCAACAATCAACCTCGATATGCCCGACCCCGATTGCGATCTGGATAACATCCCGCACGAGGGCCGCGATGTAGAGATTGCCAATGTGATGAGCTACTCCGCCGGGTTTGGTGGGCACAACACAGCAGTGATCTTCAGCAAGTATGAGGCGTAGCGGCCCACGAGGGCACGGCGTGCCGTGCCCCACCCTGCCGGCATTATTCGTCGTCGGGTTTTTCCCCGCTGTTAAAATTGATATACAGCCGCGCCGATGCAGTGTGCGACAGGTCGCGCAGGGTTTCGAGTTCCAGCAGGCGCAGCAGCGCCGGGTGTTCTGTGTAGGCGGTGGCGGCTTTTTCACGTTCGCGCAGGTTACGGATTTCCGCGTCGGTCTTGACCTGCATAGAATCCGCTTCCGCCTGTGCAAGCTGGCGGTTGGCGGTAGCCTGTGTTTCTGCATACAAACGGTCGCGTTCAGCCTGCGTCTGTGACTGGATGCGCTGAACTTCGGCCTGCGCACGGGCCTGAATCACGTTGGCTTCGGCCATGCGCTCTGCGCTGAGCACCTGATTCATGATGGACTGCAAATTGCCCGGAAAGATCAGATCTTTTACATCAGCGCGGCCAATACTTACGCCATAGCTGGCAGCAGATTCGGTTACGTCAGCCAGAATGTCCTCAGAGAGTTCATTTCGGTTGGTCAGGATGGCTTCGAGGTTCATGGATGCGAGGGAGCGACGGGCGGCAAGCTGCACATCGGTGTAGATGCGGTCTTCATAGCTATCAACCTCCTGCACGGCAGCCACAGGATCATTCACACGGAAGCGCACCACAATGCTCACGCGGATGGCGACCTTATCTGCCGTCAGAATCTCCTGCCCCTTGATGGTCAGGTCACGTTCGCGCATATCCACCTGCTTGACCTGCACCTGCGGCAGTGAGATCCACCACATACGATGCTGGTACCACTTCAGGTGCGGGAGTTCGTAGCGGCCCGGTTCCAGTACCCGCTGGAAAGCACCGTCTTCGTACCACAGTCCGCGATGCGTCTGCGGGACAATCATTTCGTGTTTTTTGAGCGTCATGTTCAACCCTCCAGTAATTGATTGGAGGGCACCCCCTTCGGACGCCCCCCGGTTCAGTATCTCGAAGCGGTGTCGATTTGAACGACAAGCCCATCAGATTGGAAGATCTGGAACCAGTTTTAACAGAGTAACCTGGCAAGTTACCGTAGCGAGCTTGATCCTGATCCGCTGAGATGACAACCAGTTTACAGGATCAATTAAGGGCTACAAAGGGTCACAATAGATATTTTTGTGCGGGTATTGTCAACGGATTGGGCGTGCAACCCACCCATGCCAGTAATCAGGCGCGGCGCAGGATGCGGACAAGCAGGATAAGCAGAATAGCTCCGACGAATGCAGCCAGCAACTGTTGCGCGTTAATCTGGATAGCAGTGAGCGTGGCGATGTTGATGTTGAACAGGTCAAAGAGGAAGCCGCCAATGAGCGCACCGATGAGGCCAATGATGGTATTCAGGATAACACCGCCACGGGTGCGCCCCCGCTTGCCCATAACGCTGGAGGCGGCAGTGCCACTGAGGAGGCCAATAATAATCCAGACGACAATTGCGGAAATGTTCATGGTTTGCTGCTCCTGTTGTAGTGAGTGAGGTCAATAACCTGATTCTAACTTCAATAGCACACAACATAAAGAAAACCCTGACAAAAGTACCACAAGATAGGCTATTGGTTTCAATTGTGAAAGTTGTCCTCAACGCAATCAATTGTACAATAATGGCATCGCAAAAGCAGAGCAGGGACTTTTGACGGGTGATTAAGTACTACAGCATCAAGTACACGTTGTTTCTGGTAGCGCTGGATACGCTGGCAGTGGTTTTCGGGCTGCTGACGGCGACTTACCTGCGCATTACGCTACCGTTCGGGCTGGAAGCTGCGCGAGATGCCCTGATTTTGCCGGTGCCGGTGTATGTACTGGGTATGATGATCTATGCGTTTACGTTTGCTCTGCTGGATGTACGCAGTCCGTCGCGGGCACGGCAACCCATACGTGAGCTACAGGTGCTGACGGCGGCGTCTGTGCTGGCGTGGATGGTGCTGCTGGGTGCGCTCTACCTCAGCTACCGTAACGTCAGCCGTCTGCAAATTATCTACTTCCTCGTGATTCATTTATGCATCGTCATCAGTTCACGGATTGCACTGCGAATGCTGCGCGGCAAGCGCTACCAGCAGACGCGCAATGTATTAATACTAGGCAGCAATGCCGATGCCCGGCAGATGTACCGGATTGTGTTGCAGCATGGCTGGATGGGCCTGCGCCCGATGGGTATTCTGGCAGTGGATGAGCCAGCAGAAGGGCGGCGCAGCGCACACGTGGTCGGCAGCATGGATGATCTGGAAACAGTAGTGGCGTCCCGGCAGGTAAGCGAGGTAATTATTGCCGTGGAGCGTGACACAGTACTGGATTTAAAGGACATCATCAACCGATTGCAGGCGCTTCCAGTGAATATCCGGCTGGTGCCACAGTATACCGACCTCGCGTTTTTACAGGTAAACGTGGAAGACTTCAGTGGAATGCCGCTGCTAACGCTGAAAGAACCGGCGCTAACGCCGTACCAGCGGCTGGTGAAGCGCGGGTTTGACCTCGTGATGACGCTGATTATCCTTGTGCCGACGCTGCCGATTATGGCCGTAATTGCGCTGTTGATCCGGCTGGACAGCCGGGGGCCGATCATCTTCCAGCAGGAGCGCGTGGGCGAGGGTGGCCGAACGTTTACGATGTACAAGTTCCGCTCTATGGTGCAGGGCGCAGAATGGCAGCAGGAAGAAGTGCTACACTACGACCAGAAGGGCAATCTGGTTCATAAGCAGCAAAACGACCCGCGCATCACCCACCTCGGCCACTTTATCCGCGCGACGAGCATAGACGAACTCCCCCAGTTGTTTAACATTCTGCGTGGCGACATGAGCCTGGTAGGGCCACGCCCGGAAATGCCATGGCTGGTAGATCGTTATGAGCCGTGGCAGCGCAAACGCTTCGAGGTACCGCAGGGTCTGACGGGCTGGTGGCAGGTGAATGGCCGCGCCAGCAAGCCCATGCACATGAGCACCGAATACGACCTGTTTTACATCCGCAACTACTCCATGTGGCTGGATTTAAAGATTCTGTGGCGCACGGTGTGGGTGGTGGTCTCAAGGCGGGGGGCGTTTTAGCGCGTGGCTGTTAGTTTTTAGCTGTCAGCCTGCGTCCGTCACTATGATGAAAGCGGCTTGCGGGTACATACCCACTCGCGTGTAGATTATTTTCTGGCGGGGGCGTACACTCAGCGGACATTTAATGCCACCACATAGAAGGACGTTCATGTCTGCCAGCCCCTTACGAAAGTCTATCGTCAACCGCTCCCCTGTTTACTATGGCTGGGTGATCTGGGTTGTTGCCATGATCGGCATGACTGCCTCTATACCGGGGCAGACCGCCAACGTTTCGCTATTTATTGACCTCTGGATTGCCGACTTCGGGCTGGAGAACCGCTCCACGATTTCTGCGCTGTATGGTGTGGGCACCTTTGTGGCGTCCCTCTCGCTCACGTTTGTGGGCACGTTTGTGGATCGGCTGGGGAACCGCAAAATGGCGGTGATTATCTCAGGGTTGTTCGGGTTATCACTGATCTACATGGCCTTCATCAGTCACCCGGCCATGCTATTGCTCGGTTTCATCCTTATTCGTGGGCTGGGGCAGGGATCTATGGTGCTGGTGAACAGCACGGCCATTGCAAACTGGTTTGTGCGGATGCGTGGGCGCGTGATGGCGTTTGCGCTCATCGGATTCAGTCTGTTTCAATGGTGGTACATCCCGGCAGTGGAGGAATTGTTGGCAGACATGGCGTGGCAACGGATGTGGCTGATCCTCGCAGCGGTGATTCTGCTGGTTATTATGCCACTCGGTGCGATTTTTATCCGGGAGACGCCAGAACAGTTCGGGGTGCAGCCAGATGGCGACCACAGTTCGACACAGGAAATGGAACTGGCCCGCAGCAAAGAGGTCAACTTTACACTGCGGCAGGCCATGCGCCGTCCGATTTTCTGGGTGTTTTTATTTTCATCGGTGATGGCCCCGGCATTTGTAACCGGGATTGTGTTCCATCAGCAGTCGCTGTTTGCGCTGGGGGGCTACTCGTCTGAGGTGGCAGCGGCAACCATCGCCGATGGTATTCTGTATGGCAGTGTGTTCTCGATTATTGCCGGTGTCCTCATTGACCGGATACGGCCCTCGTTTGTGAAGGCTTTCGAACTGGCGGGGCTGGTAGGGCTGATGGTGTTGAGCCAGTTTCTGGGTAACGCGGAGTGGATGTTACGGTTGTGGATTATACTGCTGGCAATCGTGATGGGCACAGGCGGCGTGTTCGATAGCGCAGTGTGGGCGAACCTGTTCGGGCGGGCGCACCAGGGCGAGATACGCGGGTTTGTTGCTACCGTGACGGTTATCGGCACATCGGTGGGGCCGTTTTTGCTGGCGCTGAGTTTTGACGCATTCGGGGACTATGGGTTGAGCCTGTATATCGGCGCAGCGGTTACGTTGATTCCACTGATAGCCGGGTTATTTATGACGATGCCGAAGCCGTTCGAGAAGGAGACAATTGCATGATGCCGCAACAGATGCTCGATTTTACAGATTGCGCCGTGGTTGTGACCGGAGCCGGTAGCGGTATTGGCGCAGGGATTGCCCTGCGCTTTGCAGAGGCCGGGGCTAATGTGGTGGTGAACTACCGCAGTTCTGCGCAGGGTGCCGAAGCAGTCGTGGAGCAGATACACGGGCTGGGGCGGCAAGCCGTGGCTGTGCAGGCCGATGTCACGCAGAAGGCAGATGTGGAGCGCCTGTTTGAGCAGACGCTTGCAGCCTTCGGCAAGGTAAATGTGCTGGTGAATAACGCGGGGATCTATCCGCTGCA
The DNA here is from genome assembly GCA_039024535.1 of Chloroflexota bacterium. GTDB lineage: Bacteria > Chloroflexota > Anaerolineae > Aggregatilineales > Phototrophicaceae > DAOTTY01. The sequence continues at coordinate 1,029 of JBCCQC010000230.1, read as the reverse complement.
TGGGCTGGCCGATATGCCGGAAGATGACTGGGATGCCGTCATCAACGCGAATTTGCGCAGCACATTCCTCTGTACGCAGGTCGCCACGCAAATCATGAAAACGAGCACGCACCCCGTAAAAGCCGTGGTCAACATTGCCAGCATAGAGGCAGAAAACCCTGCTCCGATGCACAGCCACTACAACGCCGCTAAAGCCGCCGTCGTGATGTTCACGCGCAGTGCGGCGGCTGAGCTGGGCGCGGACGGCATCCGCGTCAATGCGGTATCGCCGGGGCTAATCTGGCGCGATGGGATTGAAGATGCATGGCCGGACGGTGTGGAGCGCTATAAAAATGCGGCTCCCCTCTCACGGCTGGGCACAGCGGCAGATGTAGCGAATGCGTGCCTGTTTCTGGCATCACCGGGGGCGGCGTGGGTTACCGGGGCGAACCTCGTTGTTGATGGCGGCGTGATGACCAACCAGATATTTTAGAGGAGAGAGTGACATGCCAACTGCACAGGATGTTATCGATCATTTCGGGCTGGTTCCGCTCCCGTTTGAGGGTGGTCTGTGGGGGCAATCGTACCGGTCGCGGGAGATGTTGCCACTGATGGCGACGGCTGGCCGCTATGCAGGTGCAAAGCCAATGGGCACCGGGATTTACTACATGCTGACGAATCACCCGAACTCATTTTCTGCCATGCATCGGTTGCCGAGCGATGAAGTGTATCACTTTTACATGGGAGACGCGGTAGAGATGCTGACCCTGCGCGGGCCGATTGCAGAAACGATGGTGCTGGGCCACGATTTTATGAACGGCCAGAGACCCGTGCATGTGGTGGCGCGGCATACATGGCAGGGCTGCCGGTTGGTGCAGGGGGGTACATGGGCGCTGATGGGCACAACGATGGCACCGGGCTACACAGATAGCGATTTTATTGCCGGGGAGCGTGACGCGCTCATCAGGTGGTATCCGCAGCACGCCAGCATGATTACATCGCTAACACGATAAATACAACAGCCCTCACGACGGTCGTGAGGGCCTGTGT
>JBCCQC010000229.1:0-6918 GCA_039024535.1 Chloroflexota bacterium | reverse complement strand
GTAAGCTTCGTAATCGAGTGACTCGATCCCCTTCTTTGCAAGGCGTGGACGGGTTTCGTCGGCAAGCTGGTTGTCCAGCCATGCAGACATCATAATGCCAAGTGCTTCAGCATCCGGACGGGTTTCGTCGGCAAGCAGTTTGAAACCAACCCGGATGCTGAAGCACTTGGCATTATGATGTCTGCATGGCTGGACAACCAGCTTGCCGACGAAACCCGTCCACGCCTTGCAAAGAAGGGGATCGAGTCACTCGATTACGAAGCTTACTATCCGTTCCAGATCTTCCTCGATACGATGCGCGAGATCGTACAGGAGAACCGCAATGTCACCATGCAGCTTGTCGCAATCGGCAAGGCTGTGGTTGAACACATGCAGATAGACGACTTTGACACAATGGAAGACTTTGAAACGCTCCTGACAGCACCAGACGGCCTATATCATGGTGCACTACGCAATGCTCCGACGTATGAAAACTATGTCCTGGAGCAACATGATGGCGAATTTTACTTCCTGAACAATACACCCGTCTCTAATGACATGGTGTTCGGCTTCCTGTGGGAACTGCTGAACCACGTCAGAATCGACGGGGAATATTACACACCGATCCCGCACGAGCACTACCCCAGCAACGAACGCGGCAGCATCTTCCTGCTTGAACTGCGCGACGCATGAGGCTGCACGCCTGACGGGGCGGTGATAGGCATCGCCCCGCACCCCACGCTATAATCTCCCACGCAGACCGATGTGTGAGGGGCACACCCCATGTGGAAAAAACTGGAAACCACCCTGCGCGAACACCGCTTCATTGTGACGGTGGCACTGCTGGCCGTGGTAGTGATTGGCGCGTTACTCGCCACGGAGCGTATTCTGCTGGCGATGATACCCGAAGACGGCAGCGGCCTGATGCGCGACAGGCTGGGCTTCTGGGTGAACGTGATGACCGAGGTATTCGGCATTGGCATCACCGTGGTGATTGTCGAACGCTTTAACCGTCGCCGGGCAACCGCGCAGCAACGCGAACAGAACATCAAACGCATCATCCGGGAAATGCGCAGTCCAAGCGCAGCGGAGGGTGTACGAGCTGTAATGGAAGCAAGCGAAATAGGTCTTCTAGAAGATGGAACCCTGAGCGGGGCCAAACTGTATCAGGCGGATCTGAGCGGGGCTGACTTATGGAAAGCGAATCTGAGTGGGACTGACTTGTGGAAAGCGAATCTGAGCAAGGCTCATCTGGCTGGAGCGGATGTGAGCGGGGCTGACCTCTTCAAGGCGAATCTGAGCGGGGCAAGGCTGTTAAATGCGAATCTGAGCGGGGCAAGGCTGTTAAATGCGAATCTGAGCGGAGCTAACCTGACGGGTGCGGATGTGAGCGGGACTGAGCTAATGGTTGCGAATTTGAGTGGGGCTAACCTGAAGGAGACGAATCTGAGCGGAGCTGACCTGTTAAGTGTGAATCTGAGCGGAGCTGACCTGTTAAATGCGAATCTGAGCGGGGCAAGGCTGTTAAATGCGAATGTGAGCGGGGCTAACCTGACGAGTGCGAATGTGAGCGGGGCTAACCTGACGGGTGCGGATATGAGCGGAGCTAACCTGACGAGTACGGATGTGAGCGGGGTTTTCATGGAGAACGCGAATCTGAGTACGGCTAACCTGTTGGATGCTGAATTCGATGAAGAAACGTTCCTGCCAGACATTACAACATGGAGACCTGATATAGATATGACCCGCTTCACCAACCCGGAGCACCCCAATTTCTGGCAAGCATCTTTTGTTGCTGCCGGGTTCGACACACATGAGGAATGGGAGGATGCTCATGGTCCCCGCCCATGGGTAGATGCCGGGTATGGCGAAAATGACTGGAATGAATGGGTACGCGATGGCAAACCCACCCCGGAGGAGAGCCGCCAGCAAGGACGTATTCCCATATGGGAGGCCGCCGGGTACGACACAGAGCAGGAATGGGATGAAGCTGATTATCCCCGCCCATGGGTAGATGCCGGGTATGGCGAAAATGACTGGAATGAATGGGTACATGATGGCAAACCCACTCGTAAACCGGTCAACCGCCTTCAAACCCGCATACGTCGACATACTAAACCTATTCCTGTATGGAAAGCCGCAGATTATGATAATTACGACATGTGGGATCAGGCAGATCAGCCCCGTCCATGGCTGGATGCCGGATATGGTCGTTACGACTGGAATGAATGGGTACGCGATGGCAAACCCACTCAAAAACCCACCAACGATCCCGACACGTAGGGAGCGGGCATGCCCGCTCCGCCCCGCACACCAGCATAACACGGTCACGGTCGCAAACGTCAGGTTCCACCAGCGTAGGAGGCGTGCAATGCAAAACAACAACCCACTCCCGCAACGCAAATTACCCCGGCTCCACGGCTATGATTATTCATCCAACGGCGCGTATTTCGTGACAATCTGCACACATCAGCGGTACCACCTGTTCGGTACCATCACCGACAATGTGATGAACTGCACCTCCGCCGGACACATGGCCCAACGGCTATGGCTGGAAATCCCACAGCATTTCCCGTACATCGAACTGGATTTACACGTCATCATGCCAAACCACATGCACGGGATTATCGTTATCACAGAACCCGACCAGCACAACCTGAGTACGGTCATCGGGTCGTATAAATCGGCTGTCACACGCCATTTGCGCCAGCAGCGGGCCTATACCGGTCAGAAGATCTGGCAGGTGGGGTTCCAAGATCATATCATCCGCAATGAGGCATCATGGAATACGATCCGCCAGTATGTGCAGACGAATCCGGCGCGGTGGCACGACGATACATTCTATAGTTAAGGTATGTGGGTATTGCGGAGCGGGCATGCCCGCTCCCTACAGAATGATGCGGCATCACCCGGAGAGGGTAAACGGCAATCGCTGCTCACGCGCTATCACACCCTTCGGAACCCATCGCGCCAGTAGTGCCCGTGGGGTGGGGTGCGCGATGATTTCGCCAGTTTTCACATCCGTCACCGTGCCCGTGGATGGGTTCACATGTATCAGTCCGCGTTTTTCCAGCAGCAGCATCACCTGTGCGGCGGCCCACTGTGGATCATGCCACGGCCCCCACACCTTCTTCGGTGCCGCTCTCCGCTGCGGAATGCGAACTTTTGGTTGCTCTGTGGATGGGGTGCGCTTCGGCTCCTCTGGCGGGATTTCGCTCACCTCAACATAGTGGTTCGCCACCTGGTACTGCACACTCACGGCGGCACCCTCTGCCATACGCATCTGCACCCACTCGGCGGTTTCCTCGCCACGGTAGGCCACACGCTGTGTCTCGCCAGATTCATGGTTCACGATAACGGTGCGCGGGTATCCAGCCACTTTACGCGCCCCCTGCGTCACCTGCTGCTCGATGTGCTGCGGATGTTTGATCGCCACCGTTTCGAACTCGCCGTCTTTCTCGCGGCGTTCCAGTCCGGCACGGCGCACCATATTATCCACAGAGCCATTGCTCACGCCAATCAACTCGCGTATTTCACGGCGAGAACGGCGCAGGCTCTCGTCATTGGTCACGCGCAGGAACGCCGCCCGGTACTCAGAGCCATTTGCCAGCGGCCATCCCTGCGGCAGCGGCGTAGAATGCGCCCCGTTGATCTTTGCACGCACGCTGGCAAGTTCACGCATGGCTTTTTGACGCAGCATGGGGTTATCGGTAAGGTGGCCGCACGTCTCCTGTAGATGCTTTGTGAGTGTATCGGCCTCACGCGGGGTAAAATCTGCCGCTTCGAACATGGCAACCGTAAACGGCGCAATCGCAGCTTCATCGCCTGTGGTGGGGTAGTGTTTTTCAATAATGCGCGGGAGTGCCCAATCAAATAGCGACTGCTTCACCACATCCAGAGAAAGTAAACGCAGCGCCTTCGACTTCCGTCCACGGCATTTATTTTCACCGTTGGAGACAGGTATTTTTATGATTTTGTTTGTGTCTGATTCTGCGAAAAAATAGCCATCCAGTTCATTTAACACCCGGCGCACACTCCCCGCACTGATGTTGAACCCGGTTTCCTCGTTGGCGGCCAGCAGGTCATTGACGGTAAAGCACTCAGAGTCAATCAGTCCACGGTTCACCGCAGTATTTACCATCTCAATCACCGGGGCTGTCACTGGACGGAAGTAGTTCAGCAATATCTGGCGCACCCCATCCGGCAGCGTGCCTGCCCACCATGCCGCGCTCATGCCACGGGCAGCACGTTCCGCGTTAAAGAGCACGGTTCGCATGTCGCCGCGATGGTTCACGACAAATTCGGTCACGTCGTTGCCCTGCGGCAGTGTGATAACGTGGGCTTTTTCGCCCAGCGCCTGTGTCAGTTTATCGCGTGCGGATTCCCCCGCCTCGTCGTCGTCCAGCAGCAGGAACACCCGTCCGGCAGTTTTCAGTTGAGCCAGCCTGCGCCCGGTGGGGTGATTGGTTGCACTGCCGAACGTGACTACGGCTGTTGCAGGGCGAGTCGATGACTCGCCCCTACCGGAATCGTCTGTTTGTAGGGGCGACCCGGCGGGTCGCCCTGGTGTGAGTACCTGCTCTGCCAGCCGCGCATCAAACCCGCCCTCTACCACCAGCACGTCGCCACCTTCTATAACGGCGTCCCCGTTGTACAGCGCCCCACTCTGGCGGCTGCCCGTGAGGTTAAGGTATTTGGGGCTGGTGCCTTTACCGAGCGTGTCATCCGGGGTGCCAAGATGCCGTGCCAGGTTGCCCACCCGGCACCGAACCCGCAGCGCCCACAACGCGCCATCACACGCCCACGGCTCTATAATGCCCGGAGCCAGCCGCACCTGCCGTTTTGTGAGTCTGTCGCGGTAGTCTGTGGGGAGCCAGCGCGGGGCATAGCCATAGCCAGCACGCCTGATCGTTTCGTCGGAGAGGCCACGCACGGTACGCAGGTAATCCAGTGCCTTCTGTGCGTCCGGGCGGTCGCTCCATAGATACTTTTGCGTCCATGCCAGCACTTTACGCGCTGCGCCCTGCCATTGCGCAGACGGTGGTTCACTGGTAGATGTGGGCGCGGGTACGGGTTCACGCTGTGAGCGCGGCACATTGCCAGTGTATGTCGCGGCCCATTCCAGCGCCTGCCTGAACGAGATGTTGAGTTCCTGCTGCAAAAACTCGTACAGGTCGCCGCTGGCTCCATCGCCGCCATAGTCTTTAAAGTGTGTGGCATACACGGTGAACGAGGGCTTCTTGCCGTCGTAGCGCCACCGCGACCGATACACGTCATAACGGGCACTGGAAAATTTCGGCTGGCCCCACATCTGCTGCACGACAGTGCGCAGGTTGATCTGTTGTTTGAGGTCGTTTGCATCCGGGAGGTTACGCATGACGCACCTCCACATTTGTACCGCTGCTGTGTAAAACTGGCAGGGTTTGCGGGGGCCAACAGACGGCGAACGCCCGTTCGTTGATTTGAGGTTTTATTTGATTTGTGTTAAGGAACTGCGAAATTTTGCAATTCCGGCCTGGTACTGCGTCCATGAGTGTGTTAGACTTTCAGTTGTGACGCAGGAGTGCCAGCTCCGTAACGTCGACAATTTATGATTTGCATAGCGACCCACCACCGATCAAAGTAAGGGTCGTTTTGCATTATAGGGGTCGCAGCGCATTTCAGGGTGAGCATACGCACGTACATATGCACGCGCATGTGTTCACACAAATCACGCTGCTGGCGTTGTAACAGATTTCACATTTGGGTCAAAAAAGGCACCGAACCCACCCCCGCTACGTGTAGTCTGTAACGGTTAGCTGGTGGCTCCGGGAGGGTGAAAACACATACCATAGCGGGGCTAAACAGTTTGCCTACCTTGCTATCACCCCACCCGTGGGGTATAATAACAGGTGGTAGACACTATGCCACCATGTGGTGTGTGTCTTTGGTACTTCAGCTCTCTTGCTCTATAGGTTGGCAGCCTGATTGAAACTGGTAGACGGTTTCGGAGCAGAGAGCTTCCTTTTTATATAGACGCAGTGATCCCCGGTTACCCGACAATAAAGCGTACAGAGTTGTTAAACTGCAACGCGCCAGAGGCTACGGCTTCGCGTAGTTTTGTTTCCTCCGAAGCAACTTCAATATAACACTTTTTCCAGAATGCTGCAATTGAGTCTTGCCCCATCCTGCGCCGATGTACCGCGTAAATACGCACTCGTTGCGTAAATTATCGCACATATCCCACATTTCACAGTTCCGCTGGCACAACCACCCGGCAAAACGCGCTACAATCTCTCACAAAAACGGGAGATGAAACCATGACACAGACCACAACAGGGATCCAGCGCATTGCCGACGACTACGGAACCGCCGCGCTGGTGGTGGGCGTGCTGCTCGTATTTGGATTGCTGCCCTTTGGCGCGGATTTTATGGGCTACAGCACCAACATCTACACCGAACTCATCAGTGTGGCGCTCACGATTCTGGTGCTGGACAGGCGTGCGCAGCAGCGCGAGATGAAACGCCAGCGTGAGGAGCGCATTGCTCGTATCATCCGTGGGATGCGTAGTACCGATGACAACGAGGGACTACGGGCGGCTGAACAAGCAGAAGAGATCGGTATTCTGACTGATGGCACACTGAGCGAGGTTAATCTTGAGCGTGCGAATCTGAGCCGGGCTTCTCTGTGGGGTGCGAATCTGAGCCGGGCTGATCTGAGAGAGGTGAATCTCAGTGGGGCTTACCTGTGGGGTGCAAATCTGAGCCGGGCTGACCTGCAAGGGGCAGATCTGAGTGGGGTTGACCTGTGGGAGGCGAATCTGAGCGAAGCTGACCTGCAGGGGGTAGATCTGATACGGGCACAACTGAGGGGTGCGAATCTGAACCGTGCGTGTAGGACAGGTGCGAAGCTGCGAAGGGCGGAGCTTGGAGAGCGGACGCTGAGCGGGAGTGACCGGT
>JBCCQC010000228.1:0-6928 GCA_039024535.1 Chloroflexota bacterium | reverse complement strand
TTGAAAGTTAATTATTACAAGAAAAATGTTATGGGGCGCTGCCCCAAACCCCGGCAGGATTTTGCAATCCTGCACCTGCTCCGTGATTTTTCGAAGCAAAATCACAACATGAGGTCAAGGAGCGTTAGCTTCTTGTGGAGGTTTGGGGATGAAACCCTCAAGTATCTATGTTGCCGGGGCGATGTGCATCGCCCCCATCAAGCAATAGCTTATGATTCGTAAGCGTCGTCGAACGCAATATCAGAAGCGGGGAAGTCGTTCTTCTTCACCCACGCGCAGGCTTCGGTGGCCCCGAACTCACGATCCATGCCGCTGTCTTCCCACTCGACGGAAAGTGGGCCGGTGTAGCCAATCTTATTCAGCGCACGGATCATCCGGTCAATGTTCAGGTCGCCATGCCCCGGTGAAACGAAGTCCCAGCCCCGGCGCGGATCCCCGAAATTGAGGTGAGAGCCGAGAATGCTGCGCACGCTGTCCAGGTTAACCTTGCTGTCCTTCACATGGACGTGGTAAATACGGTCGCTGAAGGCTTCGATGACCTTGGTCGGATCAATGAACTGGTGAATGATGTGGCTGGGGTCGAAGTTAAAACCGAATGCCTCGCGGCGGCCCAGCGACTGGAGCGTTTTCTCTGATGTGTAGATGTCGTAGGCAATCTCTGCCGGGTGAATTTCCAGCGCGAACTTCACGCCTACTTCGTCAAACACATCCAGAATCGGGTTCCAGCGGTCGGCAAATTCTTTGAACCCGGCGTCAATCATGGCGTCTGTCGCCGGGGGGAAGCGGTAGATCAGGTGCCAGTTCGGGCTGCCGGTGAATCCGTTGACGACATCCACGCCGAATGCTTTTGCAGCACGGGCAGTGTTTTTTACTTCTTCTGCGCAGCGGGTGCGGACGCCTTCCGGGTCGCCGTCCCCCCACAGGCGTTCCGGGATGATGCTCTTGTGGCGTTCGTCGATGATGCCATCGGCAACACATTGCCCGACGAGGTGCGTACTGATGGCGTAGCACTTGAGGCCGTGCTTTTCGAGAATGTCGTGGCGCGTCTGGACGTAGCTGTCATCTTCCATTGCTTTGTCCACTTCGAAGTGGTCGCCCCAGCAGGCGAGTTCGAGGCCATCGTAGCCGAAGCTGGCGGCTTTTTCTGCGAGGGTTTCCAGTGGCAGGTCTGCCCACTGGCCGGTGAATAAGGTAACAGGTCTTGGCATGGTTATCTTTCCCTTTAAAAGCATTAAATTCTACAGGTTATTTTACCGCTGTGTGGCGTTAGTTGCACGCCTTTCGTGCTAATTCCATGATGAACCGGCTGGCGGCTGTGTTATACTGCCGGGCACAATATGCATTCGGAGTGATTGCAACCGAATCACTATGATCGCCAACCATAGACTTAGCGGTGTGATGGGTATTGTGAACTATTTCAGAAGAGCGCAGTTTTGTCGAATTGTGAGGAGCGCTACGCGTGAACGCAGACGCGATCAATACCCTGTATCACTACCATTATGGCCGCCTGAGGCAAATATGGGAGAGTATCATGACGCTCACCGATGCGCAGTTCACGCAGGATGTGCCCTACTCACTGGGATCCCTGCGCAATCAGATGGTTCACCTGATAAACGATGACTCCGGCTGGATGACGCTGATGCAGGGGCTTGAAAAACCAGCCCTGCTGAATCCACAGGACTACACCACACGCGCCAGTGTCCGCGCGGTGTATGACCGTATGGAGGCGGACAACCTGAAATTTATCGCCAGCATGGATGATGCCGCGCTACAGCGCGAATATATATGGCACCCGCCATTTACACCGGAACCACAGCGTCTGGCCGCATGGCAGATTCTGGTGCATGTGGTCAATCATGGTACCGATCACCGTGCGCAGATATTGCGCGTGCTGCATGATCTGGGGGCACCCTCATTCGATCAGGACTTGATGGGGTATCTGGTTCAGACGGGGCGAACGGCTATCAAGCCATAATCACTGCACGGGTAAAGCCCCGAAGGATACAGAAAACGCTGCACACCCTGTAGGGATCGGGCATGCCCGATCCGCTGCAAGCTATTGTAGAGTAATAGCGCGTCTATTTACCCGTAGAGGGAGCCGTGAAATCGAAGATCAAACACACAGTTCAGTTACGTAATGCGAAGCTGGAAGCATGGGTACTTGGTATCTGTCTATTACTCCCATTCAGCCATGAAGTGTTATACATCATCTACTATGACAGCATCTGTTGGAGTCGTTTCGCGATTTCCCTGACATGGACAGGTTATGTGTCCGTCACTGGACTTGGCCTTGTGTGTATTGCAGTTGTAACGTATCTGAATAGAAATAAATTCAGTCTTTCAAGCGTTTACAACTGGTTGACCATTGGCATGACAGTGATTTCTTGCTTGCTCATCGTGTGGCTCATGACCACCCTGAACTATAAACTGTTTACAACGTTGCCCGCACCTATCCGGGAGAACGTTCAGTTTCTGGCACTGACGCCCGTTCTCGCAGTTCTCGTGTATCGTGGATTCTATCCTTATCATGTGATTTCACGCTCCCAATTGCACATCGTATTCATTATCGCAATGGGGATGCTGGCTTTCTACATGGACTGGAACATGCTCAGATACGGCTATCATCTGTCCACCTGCTTGTATCTATTTTAGCCCGGTCAGTCAGACAATAATCCTTACACCTGCAGCACGCCACGGAACCCTCTCGCCCCATAGAACGACGGTGCGCCGTTGTGATACGTGAACACATGGTCGTAGCGCCGGTCACAGAACAACGCGCCGCCGAGTGTGCGGATTGCCGGTGGAGTTTGCACCCAGCTTGACGTTTTCAGGTCGAATTCACCGAGGTGTTGCAGGTGACGGTATTGTTCCTCGGTGAGTAGTGCAATGCCCATAGCGGTGGCGAGTTCTACTGCGTTACCGGCGGGATACACTTTTTTCTTATGGCGTTCGGCTTCGGCGGCACCGTCATAACAGATGCTCCGGCGTCCGGTTGGGCTTTCTGGCGAGCAGTCCATGAACAGATATTCGTCCGTGTCTGCGTTGTGGCCTACAACGTCGGGTTCGCCGCCAGTGGTTTCCATCGCGTGCAGCGCGGCGAGTTTTTCTGGCGTTAACCGCGATTCCACCCCTGCCCACACAATCCCCTCGTGGCGGTGGGTATTTTCTGTAAAGCGTGCTTTTAACGTCTCCAGTAGAACTTTGCCCTGTGCATTGGTGATAGTTTTAGTGATCTGGATCCGTTCCAGTTTGCTACCGCTCTTTCCCTTGCCCATTGTCGCCTCCGATAGAACATTTTATCTATGCAGATTATAGTGTATTTTCTGAAATGCCGTAAGATAAACACCCCATGAGCAAACGGTCATTTGCTTGACACCCTTTCGTGGGCTTTCTACAATCTGGTAAAATGTGAAGCCGCTTCACAAATGTGAAATGTGAAAAAATTACTTTGTTACCATAGGGGCAACCAGTATGGCAATCATCACGGTGGTGGGCGCGGGTGTGATGGGTACCGCACTCACATTCCCTGCTACAGACAACGGTCACACGGTGCGTCTTGTGGGCACCCACCTCGATAGAGACATAATCGACAGCATCCGCGCTGATGGCACCCACCCCCGTCTGAAGCGCAAAATCCCTGAAAGTGTAACTACCTACTATCACACCGACATTGCTGAGGGTATGGAAGACGCTGACGTTATTATTGTTGGCGTGAACTCTCAGGGGACGACCTGGGGCATTGAGAACGTCGGGCCACACCTTGTACCGGGGCAGATTCTCCATATGGTGACGAAGGGATTGGAAACGCTGGACGGCAATAGCATTTCCATCCTCCCGGACGTGTGGCACGCAAAGCTCCCGGAGAATATCCGGGATGAAGTTTATTATGCGGCGATTGGTGGCCCGTCTATTGCGGGTGAACTCGCGGCACGGCACCACACGGCGGTGGTTTTTGTGAGCCGTGAAGCCGAGATCGCTGAGAAACTACGCGGCTACTTCCTCACGGACTATTACCACATCTGGACATCCATGGACATGATCGGCGTGGAGATGTGTGTGGCACTCAAGAACCCGTATGCGTTCGCGGCGGGGCTGGCGGCTGGCGTGCTGGAAGCAAAAGAGACCGCAGAACCGGATGTCGCCGGGGCGAAGATGCACAATTTCTCTGCGGCGGTGTTTGCGCAGGGACTTGCTGAGACGGCTTACCTCGTGGAGAAGATGGGTGGCGGCATGGAGACGGTTTACAGCCTGCCCGGTGCCGGAGACTTACACGTGACGACGCAGGGGGGCCGTAACTCGCGGTTTGGCGGTTGATTGGCATGGGCCTGAGCTACAGCGATGCGGTGGAGGAAATGCCGGGAGAAACAATCGAAGGTGTGGACGCAATTATTGCCGTTGGCCCCGCGATTGAAACGATGGTGGAAAACGGCTCACTGGATGGCAACCGTCTGCCGCTGTTCCGGCAGTTGTACCGTATTCTGACGAAGCACGAACCGGCCATGTTCAACTTTGACAGCTTTTTCGGTGGTCTGCCGTTCAATCCGCCGCCGAAGAAATAACGCACATCCTTTGCCTGACCATATTTCTGACGCAGGGGCGCGGAGACGCAGGGAAAAACAGAAATGACTGTCCTTTCCGACATCACATTCGCAGAACCGAACCCGCCGACAACATCGGAGGCAATCCGGGAGGTGGAGCGGCATTTTGGGATTACGTTCCCGGAGGACTACCGCGCGTTCCTGCTGAAATACAATGGCGGTTACAGACCTGATCGATCTATCATTACATATCCTCACCCTGATGGTATAAGGCGATGGGGTAGTACCTCATCATTCTGGGGTGTGTTAATTGGAAAGAATGAGAAGTTAAACGAAACTAATGTCAAGCTCTGGGGAACTGAAAAATACCAACCTTATGTTCGTCACGGCAACTATCCAATTGCGATATTTCCATTTGCTATGGATGCGGGAGCAGGACACTTTTGTATTGGTATTAAGTCGGATGAGCCTAATTTCGACAGGATATTCTTTCATGAGCCCAGCGCATTCGTAGACAAAGAGGAAGATAGTTTAGAGGATATTGACATTTTGGATATGACGTTCTCTGAATTCTTCAATAATCTCATGACGGAAGAAGATGCCGACAAACTGGAACGCGAGCTAAAAGGCTCGAATAAACCGTAAAAACCGTGGACGTGACATGTTGCGTCCCTGCAAAAGACAGTTGACAGATACGCATATTAAGGGAGAACCAATGGCAAGCAACATTCAGCTATCAAAGGAAGCCCTCCAGCGCTTCCACAATACACTCGAAGAACGTGGCCCGGAGTTCATGAAGAAGATGCTCGGTGATATGCACGTCATCCGGGCGTTTGAAGAACGTGCCGAACTGCTCTACGCAATGGGCAAGGTTCACGGCACCATGCACCTGTCCATCGGGCAGGAGGGCAACGCCGTGGGAGCCTCCAATGCGCTGGAAGAAGGCGATTACCTGCTCAACCACCATCGCGGGCACGGGCACTGTCTGGCGTGGGGCAGCGATGTTAACCGGATGATGGCCGAGTTCATGGGCAAGGAAAGCGGCTACTGTCGTGGACGCGGGGGTAGTATGCATATCGCGGACGTGGACAGTAACAATCTGGGCGCGAACGGTATTGTGGCCGGGGGCGTGCCGATTTCCGTGGGTGTGGGCCTCAGCATAAAAATGCGCAAGACCGACCAGGTGTGCATGGTCATCTTCGGGGATGGCGCGGCGAACGAAGGTGCTCTGCACGAAGCGATGAACATGGCGTCCATCTGGGACTTGCCGGTGATTTTCCTGTGCGAGAACAACCAGTATGCTATGTCCATGCCCATGCCAAACGCGTTCAACGTGGAAAACATCAGTGACCGCGCCGCTGGCTACGGGATGCCGGGACAGACAGTAGACGGCAATGATGTGCTGGAAGTGTATACCGCCGTGCGCGAAGCTGCTGCCCGTGCCCGCCGTGGCGAGGGGCCAAGCATGATTGAAGCCGTGACGTATCGGTATAAGGGCCACTCAAAGAGCGATAAGCAGGCCTACCGCACCCGCGACGAGGTGAACGACTGGAAAGACAACCGCGATCCCATCATGCGCTATGCCTCTATCCTCACGGAAGTAGAACTGGTGAGCCAGGAAGAAGCCGACGCCTACCGCGATGCCGCCGTCGCCGCCCTTGATAACGCCGTAGAGTTCAGCGAAGAAAGCGCCGACCCGGAGATTTCATCGTTATTCGAGGGTGTGTACGCGCCGTAATTATACGAAATTACGCGGATTTACCCCCATCCCCGGCCCTTCACCCGTTTACAGGGGAAGGAGGCAAATGGTAAATGACCGCCCGATGAAAAGTCCCCTCCCTGTGGCGGGGAGGAGATATAGGGGTGGGGTTAAGTGCAGAAACGATATTTGTTCACACGAAAGGGAAAAACGGGCAATTTCGGTTGTTTGTGCGGACGCGATATATCGCGTCCCTACAGGTATCGTCACCGTGGCGCATTGTAGGGACGGCATATATGCCGTCCGCCGCACAAACGGGAATAAACCCACAACAATATGAGAGAACTAACCTACGCAGAAGCCCTCCGCGAGGGCATACGCCAGGCCATGACCACCGATGAATCTGTGTTTTTGATTGGTGAGGATATTGGCGTGTATGGCGGTGCATTCGGTGTGTCACGCGGCCTGATTGAGGAGTTCGGGCCAGAGCGCATTATTGACACACCCATCAGTGAGGCCGGGATTGCCGGGGCGTGTGTTGGCTCCGCGCTGACGGGGATGCGTCCGATTGGCGAAATTCAGTTTATGGACTTCGTGACGCTGAGTATGGAGCAGCTTGTGCTCCAGGCGGCGAAGGTACGCTTTATGTTCGGGGGCAAGGCGAGTGTGCCGATGGTGCTCCGTATGCCGG
>JBCCQC010000227.1:0-6932 GCA_039024535.1 Chloroflexota bacterium | reverse complement strand
CCTGGTGCCGCGCCAGGAAGCCGATTTGACCTTGCAGCGGGTTTACGCTGAGGACACGCTGGTGATTTGCAAAGCGCACACTGCGCCATGTAACAAAAATTACAATCGCCAGCGCGCCTGCTAACTGCCCCCCCCTACAATGGCCCACTCCAGTGCTGTTAGCCAGAAATTGCCATTTAATTCTACTGTATAGTTGAGGCTGCCTGCCCCCGGTAAAAATGCCATGTTGGTTGTACCTACACGGTTGCGTGCAGCTTCTACTTCCAAGTTATAACGTCCCTGCGGTAAGCTATCTATGGTACCACGCCACACCCCGGCATCCACGCCAGATGCACGTAAATCTACTGGAAACTCATCCCCGCTATCGTTCACAAACTGTGCGCCAAGGAAGGCAGATGGGTCTTGACCATCATCATCCAGTCCGTCACGCAGGTTCACCGGTTCATCGTCTGCGTCCACCACTCGCACTTCTACATTGACAGTGTCTGGCTGCCATTGCAACCGCCACGGGAACGGAGAAAAAGATAGCAGCGGCTCAACCTGCCGTTCAGACCGGGGGGTGCGGTCTTGCAGGTTAATATTTGCATCGTCTCCGGCAGCGCGGCGCACAGGCTGTGCCAGCTCCAGCGAAAGCGGTGCAACCATACCCACGTCCATCGTCGCATACGCACCGTCAAAGACGGTTAGTGTTTGCCCGGGCCGGGTGGGGTCGTCGATGGTTAGCGTCATACACAGGATCTGATCCTCCCCTGTTTCTGTATGCCGGGTTTCGATGATTTCCGGCGAGTCGTTGTCGTCCGATGCGGTGTTTGCTTCTGTACAGACCCCACCAGCAGGTAGCAGAGCCACTTCAAAGGTATCTACGGATATATCGCCAACCGCGCCACTGTCACTGGCACCGGACGAAAAGCCAACTTCATAATGCCTATCGACACCTTCCAGAGTATCCAGAGAGTCGCCCTCGTTCAGGGTTGTGTCGTCGTCCAGACGAATCTGAAATTCAGTTGCTTCTACATTGATGTTTGTCCTGTCAGACAGAGTGATGGCAGAGTCTCCACTGCCAGCGCTGGCCTCAACTTCCAGATCGTAGATGCCATCTGTTGTGGGCACGAACGTCGCGGCAAAAACCGACCTGCCCGGACTATCTTCGTCCGGTTGCAATTCGTAGCGGTTATCGTCGCCGCCGGGTGCCATCACGATGAGTTCACCACTCAATCGGTCGCTGCCCGTGTCAGCTTCATCCAGTGGGTCTCCGTCGCTATTTCGAAACGCGACGGTCACTGTAACAGGCGTGTACATCTGTGGGGTGTCGTCCGGGCGCTCAATGCCAAAGCTTGCCCGCAGCAAGTCAATAGATGACACCGCACCCGGGTCTGCTACATCATTGCCATTAACAACACGACGTGTACTGAGCGCCCACTCGCCGGGTGCCGGGTTGGTTACGCGCCACACCTCAATCGGAGTGCCCTGCCCGGTAACAATTACATTATCAGCCGTGCCAAGCAGGGGGCCGCCACTGCCCGGCGCAGTTAGCACCAACTCCGACTGTGGGTCTGCCTTGAATAACGAAACGGACATGACCTGCTGGTAAGGTGGTACATCATAGAACTCGGCTGCGTTGGTAGTTGTAATGGGCGAGTCTCGCCCGTCAACGTACTGCTGGAATGACAACTCGTTGCCCAGGCTTACGGTATCGCCGAGATCTCCCAGAATGCGAGTACCCAGCTCCGTCAGGATGCGATTAAATGTAATGCCCACCTGCGACGCATCAGTAATCTCCAGCAGATTGCCACCACTGATGTCTTCCCACGCGTCCAGAATTTCTTGAGAAATGCTGCCGTCGTTGATGGCGACAACATAGAGGCGCTGGTAATCCTCATCAAAGTCTGTGCCCACCTGTTGCCTGACCGCCGTCATGTGATCTCGCTTGTCCTGCGTGTTACTACAGTTACGATCTCGCTGAAATAGATTCGGCGCACAGGGTTCGCCATCTGTTAGCAGCAAAATGACCTGCAAGCGGTCGCGATCTGTATTCAGTTGCTGGAACAGATCAAACGATTCTTCCAGCGCGCCAACAAAGTTCGTGTTGCCCAGGTTTCGCTCTCCAAAGCTATCTACAGAGAGGGCATTGTAGGGGGCTACACGATCGTTTTGCCAGTCGCGCAGGTCATCCGGGGCAATGGGTGTCCAGTCCAGCGGCACCTTCAGGGTATCGTCAGAGGTGCGGATGGCGTTGCTAACCCCACCAAAATAGATAGCTGCGGCGTTGATGTCTAGGTCATTTTCTAACAGAGATTGCTGTGCCCGGAAGTTGCCAAGCCAGTCTATGCTGAACTGAGGGGCGCTAAAGCGCAACCCCAGTGGGTCATTGGTAATGTCAGCGCGTCCTTCTGTCTGGAAGTCTGGACCGCCCATGCTACCAGATTGGTCGATCAAGAACAGAATGTCCAGCCCATCGTAAGTGGGATCATCATCCGCAGGCTGTGCCTGCCCGGTGTGTGGCGCAAGGCACCCCATCACCACCAGCAAAAGCGCTACGAACAGGTGACGCGTGCTAGTTGGCATACTCTATTGTTCTCCTGGTTCGTCTTCAAAGCATACAGATTGGGGGGACGTGCCATTCGGGTGAGAGCACAGCACCAGCTCCTCCATCAGTCGCTCTGCACGTGGGTAGCTCCCACTCATCAGGTCCTGGTGAAGTGGCTCCCAATCGTAAATGCTTTGCTGAAAGCAGATCTCCACACGGTTGGGCACCGCATCGTCTAGGCGCAGTAGCAAATATGCGCCATGGTTGCGCTGGCCCGGCAAAACACGAGGCAAACTGAGCGACCCCGGGGATACGATAATAGGAGCATGGCTCAGATCTTCGAACACCAGCGCTTTATTCCACAAACTATTGTCTTGCAGTGGATCGTATGTGACTATGGATTGCGCCGCAGCATCCCACTGCCATACCCCCGGTATGTGAAAGTGCCCCAGTGCCAGCAGGCGAAAGACGTTGTGTTCAGTGTCTTCGATGTTTGCCACACGTGCCAGCATATTCTCAAACTCTGCCCGGAGCTTACTCTCATTCTTTACGCCATAATCCCAGACTGTGTCTGCGTCTACGTCGCTGTAGCTCCCATGAGCTAGGTAAACCCCGGGTATGGGCTGCTGGCGCAGGGGGCGCTCTTCCAGCCAGGTATACTCTGCATGGTACTTTGGCTTCTGTAGCTGGCGTCGGTGCGCCTTCACAATTTCATACGCATCCGAGCGGAATCGCAGGGTGCTTACCCGGTTGTCGCCCACCTGTATCACACCACCGTCGCCATCTGCATACAGGTAGCGCTCCAGTACACCGGCATCGTGGTTGCCCATCAAGGACACACTCCCGGGGTGGTTTTCTTCCAAGCTGCACACTGCCCGAATAAGCTTGCCCGGCTGTTTTAGATAGCCTGTCGTATCACCAAGGTTCCAGTAACGCGCCACCCCTGCCCGTTCTGTGTGCCATGTCATAGCATAAAACGGCTCCAGAGCGCTATGTACATCTGAATAGACGGCGATAATCATTCCAAGCCTCCCTCTGGCTCTGGATGTTCGGTGTTGGTGCGCCTTGCGGCTTCTTTCCACAGCCACAGGCGTCTCATTTCTGTAAGGCGTGGGTGGGTGGCAGCAATTTTACGGCATTCCTCATAAGCCTCGTATGCTGCTCGTGCTGCTCGCCGCAGGTCACCGTTATGGGTTCGGCGCCGGGTTTCCATGTGAGGCGACGACATGGCTGTGCCGATACGAACAACCGCGTTTTGCCATTGCTGCCACTGGTTTTCAAAGGCATCCTGCATCTCGCTAATGCTGCCGGAGCGCGCTTCTGCTACCAGCATTGCCTGTGCGTCCTGTAGCTGCTCTTCGTAGGCGGGTAACACGCGGTCACGTATGTCCTGTAGAATGCCAGCCCCGTCCATGGTACCTGCATGCTCGATAGCGAGCGTGTAACGCTCGTAAGGGGTGGTGGCGGCTTCCCGCTCCTGTTCTGTCACTGCTTCAACATATGGTGGTTGGTGCAGATGCTCAACCACCGCTGCCAGCCCTATCTCACGCCGGATGGTCGGTGCCTCTAGCGCTGCCTGCGCTACCTGTCGCGCTGCATCGAAGTCTCCAGACCTGATGTACGACAACGCCCTTTCTTTTTCTGCCTGCCAGTTAACAGCATAGTCGCGGCGCCCATTCCAGTCATAGCTGTGGCTATCGTCTATCAATGGAGCAATGCCGTTAGCGCCCTTCAAGTCCACCTTAGCAGCGAAGTTCAGGATGAGCCCCAGCGTCCCCTGACGACTTTTTGCCAGTTCCAGTACTTCACTGTAGCTCATGTAAGTACGGTTCTGTACAGGTTCTACAATGTCGAACTCATCTTGCAGCCCATATTCCTTGAAGTCCTCTATGGAATAGCGGCTTAACACATAGTGTGCCTGATTATACGCTTCCTCTTCCACGATGTAAGTACGCACAGTCTCGATAACCTGGTTGAGTTCTGCCAGTTTAGCTGCTGCCTTTTCGTAGTCACTATAAACTATTTTGTAGGCTTTGTGCTCGCGGTAGCCTCGGTCAATTTCGCTTAGCTGTTCCTTAGATGAACTCAGGTCGCTATCCTTCTTTTCCAGTTGCATATCGGTGGCGATGGCACTGATTTGCTTCTCGAAGCGGCTGAGGTTCTGTGAAGATTCATCAAGCTGGTTGCGTAGTTCAGCAGCATCATAAGATACATCTCCCAGGTCTGTGCGGTTCGGGAACAAACGCACCAGGTCAGTCATTACTTCCAGGTTGTTGCGCATTTGCCGGATCTGGCGCTGCTGGTCTTTAAAGATGTCGGCAATCGTGTTGCCATTTGCTCGCGTGGCAGATTCTGTATCGTTAAGGATCTGTCGGGCTTCCTCAGTCACCCGATCCCAGTGCTTGTCTAGGTCCCCCAGCATTTGCCTGCCGCGCGGGTGGTTTTCATCCAGCATCAGCAACATTGCAAGGGGGCGCAGTTCGTTGATGTCCATCGAAGTAGCGTCTGTCCTTACAGATTCGTTAAGCCTGGAAATCTTTTCTCGCTTCAGGTTATCCCACCAGCTACGTATAACTGTAAGCCCGCTGCTGCGGTTGGCGATGGTGTCCCATTTTTCGCGCGCACTGTGCAGGCTTTGAGGCGTATCTGCGTCGAACTCCCGTTGTATATCATCCATAACGATAGCAATTTCCAGTCCGTCCTGTGCCTGCTGGCCCAGTTGCGTTGCCTCACTGCGGTGTGCGGCAGTTTTTGCATTTTGCGTTGCCAGCTCTGCCAGGTTTGCCATTTGTTCGAAGTATCCACGTCGCCGTGAGGGGTTGTAGCTGTACTGCCCACCAATTTTTGCCAGCTCTGCCCGCCACAGCAAGATTTCTACGTCGTCGCTGTACTGGGCAGACAATTGTTCCAGCTCGTGGCGCACATGTTCGATGAGCTTCTGTATTTCATCGGTGTCTGTGTTGCGCTGGATGGCATCGGTTCTGGCCTGGTTCAACCTTGCCCGGGCGAAGTTTTTGCGCGCTTGCTTCAGTTGGTGTTCGTACCGAGTGCGCTGGTCACCACGGGCGCTGTTGACTGCTGCCAACCACTTTTCCTGAATTTGCTGGTGGGTTTCTTCACCAATGCTCGCTCCACTCTGAAGAAGCCGGGCCTCCTGTGCTAGCAAGTAGGCGTGGAATGTATCGCTCCACTTTGCAAATTTATCTGAACTCCCCAGGTCTTTGATGAGTTTCAACTGCTCCTGGATGGTGCGTACAGCATCCTGCGATTGTTCGGTGTCCACATCTACCGGGTCGGCACTATCCCATCGCCGAACATCGACTTCCAGTCTGGATAGTATGCGGTCTGCTTCGGCAACAGCGCGTTGTTTCGCTTTTGCAACCATGTTGTTGCGTTTGCGGCTCAGGTCCTGGTTGGCTATGTCCAGCCGAACAAGGGTAAAGTATGCCTCTGCCGGGTCGCTTTCCAGCATTCTCTCGGCAAGGTCAATCTCGTTGGTGTTTTCTACCTCCTTTGCCAGCATGTCTCGGATGCGCTCCGCCTGCATTTCGGCTTCGGCAGCATCCGGGTGGTCTGGATGGCTGGCGACCTGCTCATAATTTCCCAGCGCTTCCCGGTGTTTGCGGCTACGCTGTCTACGCTGCGCCTCCAGAAAACGCTCGTGCAGCATCAATGTTTCCTGCATTTGCTCAAAGCGCTCATCGTCCGGGTATTGGCGAGCATTGGCGCGTGCGAGGTCTACACCGGCGCGCACTCGTGCCGGACTATCGGACGTCATAAAGCTTTCCAGAGTATCCAGTTTGGCTTCGGCATCACCGCGTGCTGCCACCCGTTCTTGCACGTCGGGTAAGTCTTCCAGGCGTTCCAGCACTGCCTGCTCGTGGCGTCGCCGCAGGCTGCGCAGTTGGTCTGCGGCTTTGCGAGGGTCTGATTCTACCAGGTTGGCGATGTCTTCCAGCGCGTCCTGCGCCTCGCGCAGTTTGTCTTCGAAATCGTGTACGTTCTGCTGGATGATTCGCATCTCATCCAGCAGGCCATCCAGCACAACATCTTGCTTGTCGGCGTAGGCGTTTTCCACCTCCCGGCTTAGCTGTTCTATCTGCGCCATGTTACGCTCTTCGTAGGCGGCGCGTGCTGTCGTAATGAGCCGCCGCAGGTCTCCACTCATCCAGGAGATGACCGCCCCGCGTGCCTCATTAACGCCTTCTGCCCACTCGTACGCATCGCGCGCTTGTTCGTACACCCGCCATGCAGCCATAGGGTTGTCCCTGTGGTCGTTCACTGTCTGCGCAATGTCGTTAGCACGTTCGTACAGTTCCAGCTCTGCCTCTACCCTCTCCTGTGTTTCAGCGAAGTCTTTACGATAGTCTTCTTCCAAGAATTCATTAATCTTGTCGCGCTGCTT
>JBCCQC010000226.1:0-6938 GCA_039024535.1 Chloroflexota bacterium | reverse complement strand
GTGGATCATTGAAGAAGTGCTGGTTCCAGAAGACAGCTCACTCCAGTTTAACGTATTGTTCCAGCACAATCTGTACGGTTGGGTAAACCGCCGCTACAAATATGATGGATTTAACAATGTGCTCTATCACAAGGGCCAGACGCTGATGGACGAGGATGACGCGCTAGACATTATCGAGGAAAAAGAGCCATACATCGAAGCGGATGTGGCCGATACCCCCAACGCCTACGGCGGGTAAGGTTGCATAGCGGGCGGGGCATGTGCATCGCCCGCTGGCGCGTCGCTCAACCGACGAGAGTCTGTCGGCGTGTGCGGGGGAGTTCCGCAAAATTACTCAGCAGCCGGTCTGCGATGCTGTGCCATGCATAGTCACGGGCCAGCGCCGCTGCACCCACACCCATCTGCCGGCTACGTGCCGGGTCTGCCAGCATTGCCACTATCGCCCCGGCAAGTTGCTGTGGGGCACGTGCCGGAACAAGTAAACCCGTTTCGCCATCCCGTACGAGAAAGGCCAGCCCGCCTACCTCAGATGCAATAACCGGCGTGCCCGTTGCCATTGCTTCCAGCGCCACCATACCGAAAGATTCATACTCGGATGGCATAATAACCGTCGTGGCCGCCGCATACCACATTACAAGGTCATCCTGGCCCTTTGCGCCCACGAATGAAACCACATCGCCCATACCATAATCTTTCGTCAGCTTCTGCAGGGCCATCATATCACGGTCGGTACAGTCTTTCGGGTCGCCCCCCACGATCACAAGCCGCGTATTTGCAAGGGCTTCCGGCTGCCTATTCATGATATGCAGCGCCTCAATGATGCTATCAACAGCCTTCAGCGGCTCAATACGCCCGACGAACAGCAGCAGATTATCATCCTGCGAAATACCCAGTTTGTCGCGGGCTGCCTCACGCCCTACCGGGTAAAAGCGCATGGTATTTACACCCGGCGGACACACCACAATCTTACGCCGGTCTGCATGATACAGCCACAGTAACTGCGCACGCTCTGCCGGGGTATTGGCGATAATCATATCTGCCCATTCCACCACCTGTGTCTCAACGCGAATGCGAATTTCTGGCACTGGGGACGTAACGGACGGGATGCGGTTTTTCATGTGGCCCAGCGTGTGGAACATCTGCACAAACGGTGTGCCCCACGCCTCTTTAAGCATCTGCGCAACGCGGCCACTCAACCAGTAATGGCTGAAGATCATGTCGTAGCTAATGTTACGGCGTATGGTATGAGCAATCACCCCGGCGGTAAACTGCTGCAAATGTGGGTAAATGTCCGTTGGCCCCATTTCTACAGCACTACCGGCATTCACGTGGATGACGTTCACACCTTCGCCCAACGAACTATCAATATTGGGTTGCAGCGGGCTTACGCGCCGCGTAAAAATATCCACCTCAATGCCACGGCGTGCAAATTCCTGTGCAATCTCACGCACGTAGGTGTTCATGCCGCCCACTTTTTTGCCACCGGGGGCAGCAATCGGGCTGGTGTGTACCGATAAAATTGCAAGTCGCTTCATAGTGTGCGTCTGTATCCTTCTAAAGGGTCGCGTTCAACTGGTAAATGTGGGTGTCTGTACCGCCCATACGATACTTATACTGTTCATTGCCGCGCAGGAAGTCAAAGGTGTCACGGTCTGCGTCTATACTGTGCTGGATGGCGTATTGCAGCAGGATGATCCCCGGCCCCAGTGCCCCGCCGATGTTCGGGTCAAGGCCACTGTTGTAAACATAGATGCGGTTGCCATAGTCAAAGTTCAGGTAAGCAGCACAGGCATCGCCATCAATTGTGATGAACATCAGTTGCAGCCAGCCCAGCGCACTGGCAACAGGCACAATCCGGTTGAAGAAATCCACGTGCTGCGCATTTTGCAGGAACTCGGCCTTTTCTGTATCGGCGCTTTCCATCAGTTGTAAAAAGCGGTCGCTTTCTGTCTTCAGGTCGTGCTCTGCGGTCACGATGTACCACTGAATATCGTACAGGCCACCTTCAGCCTTACGCATCTTACGCTTGATCTCTTTCCGCTGCTTGCTGTCCAGACTGTCGCTCAGGTAAGCATCATAGCTATCTGGCAGGTGAATCAGCGGGGCCACATCATTCTCTTCGAAATCAACAGTAAAGCCGACCTCCCGCAGAATGTCAGGGAATTCGGTGTAAGTCGGTGAGTCCTGCATGATGTTGGCAAGCCCGATGCTGTCGAATGCGCCGGTGTTGTTTTTCAGGTAGTCCGCAAAACAGCGATAGACAGCATCTCGCTGCCCCGCATCCACAATCAGATCCATATAGTCCGTCACGTCCACATGCCCGATCAAACGCAGGATACGCCCGTCGTCGCCATTTTCAATAAACCACGGGCCAATCCCCAGCAGGGTGCCATCCTCGGCTGTCACAGTGACCACATGCAGGTCGCCCGGGTGGTAGGCAGCCCACCACGCGCTGTTCCACTCCCATGTATTGAACGGTGTGTTCTTGATGCTCCGGCCCACCAGTTCGTTCCATGTCGGCTCCAGGTCATCAAACAGCGTTGCGTCGGTATAGGTTTTCAGGTTCACGTTTTTTCTCCGGTCGCGTTGTGGGGCGCGTGAGGGCAACAAGCAGTAGACATGATGCCCACGCTATTCCTTACACTCATCATCACATGATGAGGCTAACGCAAGTGGATAAGTAGATGCTTGGAAAGATGAAAATCTTTCCATATGAAATACACTTTGCCGGGTTACGGGTCAGTTGAAGCTGCTACTGTCAGGCTCGCATAACCCTCACCGGGCTGAAGTGCTGCCCACCGGCATCACCCGGATGTCACCGACAGCAACCCCCAGCAAGCGTTCATCCGGATTCTTCTTGAGTATCTGCCTTGGCTGGAGCATTTCTGGCACTTTAAGCGTGAGCTTTGTACTGTGCGCCATATCCTGCATGGCCGTTTGTGGGACGGTTATTTTCAATACGGTACTGGCCGTTTTTTTCTTTGTTTGACGGTCTACATCAGCCTTGTGCTCATCATTGATCCACACATCAAGACGATCAACCTGTCTGGCGGCCATAGCATTCAGGACGTTTACCTGCACGACCAGATCTTTCGTCTTATCCAGGGGTAACCACAGGCTGGCCTCATTCTCCGGCCCACTCCAGCAAAACGGCTGCCCATCATCGGTATGCTCAACCGGGTGCCATCCCTCGCGCTCAACAGTGGCGATAGCAGTCTCAAACTGGTCAGATAACGGGTTGGTGATAACTTTAACCGCCTCAAAGTTATTCTGAACCAGTGTACGTGTCATCTCTCGCAGGCGCTGGCGAAAAAGGTTGTGACCAAAATCGTACAACTCAAGATCAAATTCATTCAGCTCGTAAATGCGCTCCAGTACCTGCTGTGGGAGTGTGTCCGCCTTCTGACGTCTGCCTACGTTGCGCTTTTCAACCTCACCGGGAATCGGTTTCCAGCCCGTAGTATAGCAGAGCAAATCCATAGACTCATCAAAGTACTCCGTAAGGCCAACAAATGCCATAGATTCCAGTGCAGACTTTGCCCGATCAAATTCCTCGGTTGTGACATCAGTTTGATTCAGTTCACGGGCAGCATCCATAATTTCTGACGGATGGTCGAACGTCAGTAGGCTGCCCAGCATACGGGTCTGCGTGTTATAGAGGGTGGGTTGGCGTACAAACACCGGGTTTTCGAAAAAGTCCTCGATTGCAGAGCCAACGCCCTTTGACCACGCTTCCGGGTGATTCTGGATCTGGTAGAAGTTAGAAATTGTCCGTTCGATTGGATCACGCAGGAATGTGATGAAGATAGCATTATCGCTTACCAGTTGTCGTGCCACGTTATAGTTAAAGTGCCCCATAATAAGCGGATGCTTTTTGAATTCCTCCGGGGCGAAATTTTCAAACTGGCGCATCAAACTGACCTGCATTGGCCTGCCGACCTGAAAATGCCCAACCAGCAACGCGGCAAAAGTCGTTCCTGCGGTTTTAGGGATGTGAACAAACACGACCTGGTCATCTGGTCGGGTTTGAATGCTGGGGAGCTGGCCGGGCATATTGTTTCTCCGTAGCTGGAATCTGAAAGTAACCGAATCGGACGCTGATAATCTGTGAATGTTTGAGATGCATCACGTCAGAATACATGCTGCCAGGATTACCGTGAAGGCCCAGCACACACAATACACACCTTCCTTGCTTGACATCCACCGTGGATGCGGTATGCTCATCTGCCATGAGATCACACACTTTCAATCGCAACCGCCGCCGCCGTAACCACACCGCATAACCGGAGTTCGGACTGTTTGACGTTGCGTTGAAGACACAGTTTAACGACAGGCCCCGAACACTCCCGTTCGGGGTTTTTTAATTACACGAAAGGGTAACAAAACACATGGTAAACAGGGTTCCCGTCAAAAAAGTTGTGCTGGCCTACAGTGGTGGCCTCGATACATCCGTGATTGTGCCGTGGTTGAAGAACAACTATGGTAACTGTGAGGTCATCTGCTTCTGTGCAGACCTCGGCCAGGAAGAAGAACTGGACGGTCTCGAAGAAAAAGCCATCGCGTCCGGGGCCAGCAAACTCTACATCCGTGACCTGCGTGCAGAGTTCATCACAGAGTTTGTCTACCCGACGATTCAGGCCGGGGCCATTTACGAGCGCGATTACCTGCTCGGTACATCGTTTGCCCGCCCGCTGATCGCCAAACACATGGTAGAAATCGCCCAGCATGAGGGCGCGGATGCCGTCGCACACGGCGCAACCGGCAAAGGCAACGACCAGGTGCGCTTCGAAGTAACGGCAATGGCCCTGAACCCGAAACTGCGCGTCATTGCCCCGTGGCGCGAGTGGGAAATCCGCAGCCGTCAGGATGCGCTGGACTATGCAAAAGAGTTCAACGTGCCGGTCACCGCCACAGAAAAATCTATCTACAGCCGCGACCGCAACCTGTTCCACCTCAGCCACGAGGGGGGGATGCTGGAAGACCCGTGGACGGAGCCGGAAGACGAGATGTTCATGCTCACCACCAGCCCGGAAGAAGCCCCCAACACCCCGGAATATGTCGAAATCGGTTTTGAGCAGGGGATTCCCATCAGCATCAACGACGAACGTATGCCAGCTATTGAACTGTTCACGCGCTTTAACGAACTGGGCGCACGCCATGCAATTGGCCGCGTGGATATGGTAGAAAATCGTCTGGTGGGTATGAAATCCCGTGGCGTATATGAAACGCCAGGTGGCACGCTGCTGTACCGCGCTCACCAGGCCCTTGAGAGCATCTGCTTGGACAAGATGACCATTCAGGTAAAGGATACCCTCGCCCTCAAATACGCAGAGATTGCCTACAACGGCCAGTGGTACAGCAAACTGCGCGAGTCACTGGATGCGTTTATGAAGGAAACCCAGAAAACCGTGACGGGCACGGTACGGCTCAAGCTGTACAAGGGCAATGTAACTACCGTCGGGCGCAAAAGCCCCTACAGCCTCTACCGCGAAGACTATGCCTCATTTGGTGAGGAAGACGTGTACAACCAGGCCGATGCCGAGGGCTTCATCAAGCTGTTTGGCCTGCCGCAAAAGGTGCAGGCGCTGCTCAATCTGGAGGGCGGTATGGAAGGCCAGCACGACGAACCCGACTACAGCAAGTTCAAGCGCGACTAGCTTTATCTCTGGTGGGGTTGATTGCCTCACCATTGTCTTCTCGCACCGGGGTTGACTCCCTGCTATAGTCTACCCTCTACTGTAGTCAGGACAGACGGGAACACAAATCATGACACTCTGGGGTGGTCGGTTCACAGAGCCAACCGACGAAGATTTACGCAAACTCAACGACAGCCTGCCCTACGACCGGCGCATGGCAATGCAGGACATCCGGGGCAGCATGGCCTACGCGCGTGCAATTCAGGTGGCCGGGATCATCACGCCGCTGGAAGCCGAAGAACTGGTGGATGGCCTCTACAAGGTCAAAGCAGAGTTTGAGGCGGGGCTGTTCACGTTCCATGAGGGCGACGAGGACATTCACACGGCGATTGAGCGGCGCCTGACCGAAATTGTGGGCAAGCTGGGCGGCAAGTTGCACACCGGGCGCAGCCGCAATGACCAGGTTGCAACGGACTTCCGGCTGTGGGTGATGAATGCTATTGATGACATGGCCGCCACGCTGCGCACACTCCAGGCCGCGCTCGTAGAACAGGCCGACGCCCACACAGAAACAGTCATGCCGGGTTACACCCACCTGCAACCGGCCCAGCCCATCACTGCCGCGCACTGGCTGATGAGCTACTTCTGGATGATAGAGCGCGACATCGACCGCCTGCACGATGCCCGCCGCCGTACCGCCGTGCTGCCACTGGGCAGCGGCGCCCTGAGTGGCAACCCGTTCGCCATCCGGCGCGATGAACTGGCCGAGGAACTGGGCTTTGAGCGCATCAGCGAAAACAGCCTTGACGCCGTGAGTGACCGCGATTTTGTGGCGGAAACGCTGTTTGCACTGTCGCTGGCCGGGGTTCACCTGAGCCGCTTTGCCGAGGACGTGATCCTGTATAGCAACCCGGCGTTCGGGTTTATCCGCCTGCACGACCGGTATAGTACAGGCAGCAGCCTGATGCCGCAGAAGCGCAACGCCGACCCGATGGAACTGGCACGCGGCAAGGCGGGGCGCTTGCTGGGCAACCTGACCGGGCTGGTGACAACGCTGAAGGGCCTGCCGAGTGGCTACAACAAGGATTTGCAGGAAGACAAAGAAGCCATCTTCGACTCGTTTGATACGCTGAACCTGCTGCTGCCCGTCGTAACCGCAGTCATTGCCACGCTGGACTTTGATGCGGCGAAAATGCGTGCTGCCCTGGATGACGCGATGCTGGCAACCGACCTCGCCGACTACCTGGTGAAGAAGGGGTTGCCGTTCCGTCAGGCGCACCACGCCGCCGGGGAAGTGGTGGC
>JBCCQC010000225.1:0-6939 GCA_039024535.1 Chloroflexota bacterium | reverse complement strand
TGTCATCGCCAGAAACATCGCGGGTTTCGTAGTTGTTATCGTTGTTCGGTTTTGCGTCTTCAGTGATGTTGTTCTGTTCGTCTGTCATATTGTTCTCGCTTTTAAATCCTCTGCTACCTTACTCATCACTGTCTTCTATGGCAATGCCCACCGATCCCATCAGGTCATCCAGTGAGATTGCATTTTCTTCACTTTCGGCATCTGCCAGGCGTTTGCGGCGGCGAATATCGTCGCCACACACAAGGCAGTTCGGATCCCGGCGGATGGTCGTCCACACTGCGGAATACGGTGATGTTATCACCCCTTCGATGATTTCGATGCTGCGGTTCGCCATGATAACCGTGTTACCGGGCATTTCCTCATGGACGGCAGTGCCGCGCAGCAGTTCGTTCACGGCCATATCTGCCTGGGCAGAGGCCACACGTACCACATGCAGCCAGAGGCCCGGTTCGGCTTCCAGCGTGCCACCCTCGCCAATCATACCATAGTCGAGTTCCTGCCCATCAGAAAGTTGTGTTAAAACCAGCCCCTCGCGTAGTTCAGCAGCCCAGCACGCATAGCAGGGGCGGGTCAGACCATCGGGTCGCAGCAGCACCACATCGCCGCCCTCGCCACGCTCGAACACGCCAGCGTAAACTGCCGGGATGTTTTTCTCCAGGCACGCTTCGTTGATAATATACTTCACCTGCTCCTGATCGACGCCTACCAGCACAATATCGAGGTCGTCCAGCGCGTCCATATGATCTTCGATTTTGCCGGTACGCACGTCGGCGGTAGCGTTCGGGTTGCGGGCTATAATCAGCTCGGCCAGCACTTCGGCTTTTGGCCTACCGAGGTGGGTTCTGTCCGCGACATGGCGCACAACATTCGATTCCTCGATAATGTCGTCGTCCACCAGCACAAAGTTCCCTACGCCGCTCATGGCGAGGCTCTGCGCGACGAACCCGCCGCCGGAACCGAGACCTATCACACCGACCTTTGCTTTTGCCAGCCGCGATAGATTATCTGAGCCAAGCAACCGCTCTACGCGATCCCATCCGGTCATGCGCTATCTGCCTCTGAATCTTTCTCATTATCCGTGTCGGTGTCGGCATCGGGTTCCGTGACCGGGGCAGGCGAGTCTGCTACATTCTCAGCTTCGAGTTCCCCTTCTGGCGTGGTGGGCAGTTCGCTGGTGTTCCAGCCGAGCATATTTTCTGCCACGTAGATGTATTCCAGCAGCGTTTTGCCGGTGTTCCATTCCCAGTCGTCGGGGTCTTCAACCAGTTCGGCGTGCGTCCAGATGCGCTCCATCAGATCGTACAGGTCTTCATCTGGCTGGATACTGGCAAATGGCAGTGTATAAATATCCGGTGGGGAGTGCGGGTAGTTGTGCTGGGTTGCTATAAACAGAAAATGGGTGGCACCGGGCCGGGCCGTAAGGAAGCCGACTTCCAGCGGCAGTTGCTCGTCACTGTCCCACAGAATCATCTCGACCAGCATTCCGTCGCCTTCCAGCAGGGCAATTTCTTGCGAGGCACGCACTTCGTTAGTCAAATGCCACGGGTAGCCCATCAAGCGCGGGAAAATGCGGTCTTCCACGATGTTTGGCGTGAGCGGGGCAAAGCTCATCATTTTGCGGGCGATGAACCAGAAGTCAATCCGGGTCATCAGGCCGTCTTCTTGCTCCACACGCACGAAATTTGCTGCCTCGTCGGGGTCTTCCACAGTGGCGGGATGGTCAATTGTCAGGATGGGCGCGATGACAAAACCAATGCGGTTGCCCTTCTGATTGACCCATTCCAGCGCAGTCATCAGGTCGCCGCCACTGGGCTGGATCATGAAACCAGGCTGCTTGTGCCAGTCCCCGATGTGATAGAGTGGGGCATCCCAGCGTGCCGCGTGTGAATTACCGTAGCTGCCCGCGCGTTTTTTGCGGGTGATCTCCCAGTTCTGGCGTAGCCAATGCAGCACTTCGTCCTGCCATACGCTGCCTTGCTGGAAGGTATGCGTTTCTCGCACGGCATCATCACCGGGGGCTATGGTATCCAGAATATAAACGGCAGTGCCGCTGGTTTCGTCCGGGATAATCATGCCGATCATGGCTTCGCCGGTTTCATCCTCGATGTACTGCTGGGCGGCTTTCGCCATTTTGTCGATCACGCGCTGCGCAATGTACAGCTTCGGAATATCCGGGCCATTGAGCAGGGTGTTAATCCGTTCGAACATCGTTCATTTACCTCCGTCGGCGTCCATCCGGCGTCACCCGTTCCTCAATACCGGGCCAATCGCCGGTGTGCCGCCATGTGTAATAGGCATACAGCCACTGGATAGCCCACCCGGACACTGTGACTGCCGTCGAGCGACCGGGGTTCCAGCCATAGTTGGTGCCGTCCTTCGGGTTAAACAGGCACAGTTGCCCGTCTTCATACTGGTGCTTTTCGCTGTAAATGCGCGGGCGCAGCACGTAGGCTTCTGCCGGGCGGTTCGGATACTCTTTCGGGTAGACGATGTTGATGCTGTGAACCGGATTGGACAATGTGGACAGGTTAATTTCCACCTCACCGACCCAGTACAGTAGTCCGCCCATATTCGGCACTGTCAGCCGGAACGTGTTCCCAAACGCGGCCCGCATAGCCTCCACTTCCAGACGCAACCGGGGCGAAACATTGCTTCGCGTCCCCCACCATGCTGATGACATCGCAGCACACTCCAGAATTTATACCATTCAGAATACATCTGATAATTGTACCACTGTTCACAGCACCCGTGGCCCCGAATTGGTAGGGGTACTGTCTATACGGGGACTTTAGCAGTTTGTTGCAACATTTCACCACAGATTTCGTTTAAAATAGCCGTAACGCTCATTTATTGTGGAGATACTTCCATGAAACGCACCCTTATCAGTATGGTGGTTACACTCGGTCTGCTGGCTTCTGCTGCGGTGATGCCTGCACTGGCAACTGACCCGGACGACGACATCTGCCAGAAAGACAACGTTGAGTACACCAACGAAACCGGCACTGACCAGACGCTCTACGCCACAGCGTTCGATACCTCCGACAACGAGATTATCGAATCCCGCGAGGTGGAAACGCTACGCCCCGGCGAAACTTTTGACGATCACGTCAGCATTGATGCCCCGGACGATGACGATATTCTATTCCTGTACAGCACCGACGAAATCACAGACGCGAGTAACCTGCCTTACTTCGATGCCGGTGAACCCGACCCGTGCAAGTTGTTCCGGGATGGCCGCCTGAACGAGCACGACGTAATGGCCCCGGCTACGGTATATAATATCGGCAATCACTTTATTGATGTTTATGCTATCAGTAACAGTCAGGGTACCCTTGCACTGCGCATCCCCTACGGACAGGTGCTGGAGGTACTGGATCTTGCAATCTCCAGCGGGGAGAACCAGCTTATCGAGGAAAATGGGCACCTTGCCGTGTACGCCCTGTCTTCCGGGACATGCCAGATGAATGCATTCGGTGCGGCTTATGTGTTTGAATGGGAATGTGCCATTGCCCGTTAGCTGCAACCCCACTGCCTGAAAAGCCGTAGAGAAAGTGTACAGATGCCCGGTTTTGCCGGGTATTCTGCTCTATACTGGCAAAAACACTCAATTTGTGAGGCAAACACTACATGAAACGTGTTCTCAACGGCACAATACTGACGGCACTTATCGGGGCGATGGCTCTGCTGAGCATCGGCGCAGACACCGTACACTCACAGGGGCTGGAGTGTACCGAGGAAAAGGAGGGACTGGTGGAAAGAACAAATCCTTTCACTGGCGAAACTGTGATCCGCCCCGGCACATACACTGAGTTTGACGACGACTGTGCATTTATTCAGGATGGGCGCGAGAACGCACAGGACAAAGCCGCCGGAGCAGCGATCTTCTGTACAACGGCTGGCGTGGACGTGTTCGATCTGGACATCAGCGGACGGGGCACCCTGGCTTTCCGCGCTACATGGGATGAAGTCGAAGCGGTTCCCGCTGTGCCGACCGAGAATACTCTCATCGACACCGACGGCATTATCGGCCTCTATCGCCTGACAACTGGCGAAATGCAGGTAAATGCTTTCACGGAGGACTACCCGCCGCGTGAGTACGTGTTCATCTGGGAGGGTTGCACCCGCGAAGACGCAGCCGCAAACTAGCGGATGCCTCCACAGTCGCACATTGATTGCAAGCACAGCTTCAGGCTGTGCTTTCTGGATCCATGGTTATGTAGCTGATGGTATCTTCCAGCGTGTGTAATTGCGTATGACCGCGTGCGGTCTGCACAATCCAGATAACGCGCCCGGATTGATCGTTTATGGTCACGCGTCGGTCAGTTTGCCGGTCGTCATCTACCACTGTGAACCCGATACGTTGCAGGGCGCGGCGCGTCCATGTGGCATAGACAGTATCGCCAGTCACACTGATAACTGCTCGTCCGCTTTCATAGATGTTAAATCCGCCGCTGTTAGCATCGAATGGCACACCAGAACTGTGAAAGACACGCGCAAATGTGCCATTGATAATCAGGGCCTCTGGCATTCCAGTATGCACCCCGCCATTATCATCCATTAGCCACAGGCGGTCTGCCGTGCGCAGTGCCAGATCAAGATCGTGTGTGGATAGCAATATCGCCATATCGGTATCGTGAGCGAGTGTGCGCAGCAGGCGCAAAATCTCCACGCGTCGCGGCAAATCCAGAAAAGCCGTTGGCTCATCAAGAAACATCACGGTGGGTTCCTGCGCCAGTGCCCGTGCAATCATGATTTTCTGGCGCTGGCCATCGCTCATCTCGGTGAGTGGCAGGTGTGCGATGTCTGCCGCGTTAACCGCATCTACGGCCCATTGCACTTTATCGCGGTCATGCTGCGTCAGGCGGCCACTCCAGCCAGTGTAGGGCTGCCGTCCCAGTGCCACCAGCGCATAGCCGTTCAACAGGCCACCATCCGGGCGCTCTGTGAGTACCACGCTGAGGTATTTTGCACGTTCCGATGCCGACATGGACTGTAAATCCTGGCTCATCAAGTCTATCTGCCCGGAAAGCGATTGTTGCATCCCGGCCAGTGTACGCATAAGAGTAGATTTACCCGCACCGTTGGGGCCAAGCAAACAGGTCAGTTCCCCGCTGTTCAGCTCCAGTTCAAGGTCGGATGAGACAACCACCTGCTGGCGGCGGCGAGTGTACCCGGTCGTGAGGTTTTGCGTTTGTAGGGCTGGCATCAGCCAAACACCTTCCCCGCATTGCCCCGCGCCAGTATCACCCGGATGACCACCGGGGCACCCAGCACGGCTGTAATCGCATTCAGGGGCAGCACAATATTGCTACCGGGAGCCTCTGCGATGATGGCGGCAGTGAGCGCCATTGTAGCACCGACGATAGCGACACCGGGCAGCAGCACGCGGTGATCGGACGTGTTGAGGATGCTGCGGCACAGATGTGGCACGGCCACGCCGATAAACCCGACCGGCCCACAGAAGGCAGTCACGGCCCCGGCCAGCAATGCTGTTGCCGTAATGATCCAGCGGCGGCTGCGCGTGAGATTTACACCCAGACTGACCGCGTATTGCTCGCCCAGCAGCAGCGCGTTTAACGGTTTTGCGAGTAAAAATGCAATGCCGCTGCCAGCAATGATTGCGGGAGCCAGTATGCGAAGCTGCCGCCATGTGACGCTGTTGAAGCTGCCGAACGTCCAGTTGACATAAGCCTGGATGCGCTCTGCCAGTGAAAAGTGCAGCAACAGGCTAACGGCAGCACCTGTGAGGTAGCCAATCATCAGGCCCAGTATTAGCAGCGTCATGCGGCTATCCACATAGTGCGCGGCGATCATAATTATGACCATTGTCCCTGCTGCACCCAGTCCTGCCGCTGCCGCCAACAGTAGATCTCTGGAGAAACCGACACCGGCAATCATGGCGGCCCCAACGCTCCCGCCCCCCAGCACCACCAGCGCTACACCAAGGCTGGCCCCGGAACTGATACCCAGCACAAACGGCCCCGCCAGCGGATTACGGAAGAACGTTTGCATGAGCAACCCGCTGATTCCCAGACCAGCTCCGGCCAGTGTCGCGGTGATAGCACGGGGTAGCCGGTGCCGAAAAATAATCGTTGCCCATGTTGCTCTGTCGGGTTCGCCACCAGCCAGTACCGCGATGACCTGTGACAGCGGAATAGAAACCGAGCCAACCGAGAGCGCCACTACAAAGACTACCAGCAGCACTCCGGCAAAGATCAGCAGCAGCCACGCCCGCGACTGTAAATTCAGCACGGCATCAACGGGGAGTGCCGCGCGTGTTTGTGTGCGGGAAGCCATTCGCCGCTAGGGTTCCAGCGGTTTGTAAAACACAAATTCGTGGTCTGGCAAAAGCTCTGGATGGAACAGTGCAACGAGATCACGCAGGATGATGTCCGGGTTGGTCACGCCGAGTTCAAAGTAGTTGTTGCCACCGTTTTCGTTCACGTCGGCGTTGTTGTTCCACACGTCGCCACGGGTAAAGGCTTCGAAGTCTGCGAAACGCTCATCCTGGCCCAGCAATTCTGTCTGTGTATTGACACCGAAGGCGTTCACAACCCACACATCGGCGTCAAATGCGCGGTCAAACACGACTTCCAGACTGAAGGGCTGGCTGTTGCCGGGGACTTCATCCCCCACGGCCACAATACCCCCTGCATCCCGAATCAGGGCAGCGGCATAGGTTTCCTGGCCGGGGATTACCCATTCGCCAGTGAAAGGTGAGAAGCGGTTCCACAGCACAATCGGGCGCTCATCCTCCGGAATGCTGGCAGCCAGTTGACGCGCCTCATCGTAGGCGGCGGCAATATCTACAAAGGCGGCTTCGGCTTCGGCCTCGCGGTTGTAAAACAGTGATGTGAACTTCATCCACTCCGCGCGGCCTAAAGGCGTAGATTCCCGCCAGCCCGCCGTCAGAACGGTTGGCACGCCAGCGTCAATCAG
>JBCCQC010000224.1:0-6942 GCA_039024535.1 Chloroflexota bacterium | reverse complement strand
TCAAACCCGGCGATCATCCGCAGGGTGGTAGTTTTGCCACAGCCCGATGGCCCCAGCAGCGCAAAAAACTCCCCGGCAGGGATGTCCAGCGAAATATCGTCCACAGCAAGCACACCACCGGGGAACGCCTTCGACACATGCCTCAATACAACGTCAGATTCACCCATCAGAACCCGATCCTTCTGCTAAAAGTGTTTTTTAATCAATGTCAAACATAGCGAATTGTGGAGCGTTTCGCTACATGGGTGGCGTGCAGCGAATCACCGAAATTATCGTCACATTTGCACAGAGCACAACCTTCGCACAATAGCTGCGAACCCCGATTGCAACGGGTATGAAACTGTGGGGGTGGTGAGTATCCGTTGTTTTATGATTCCAGAAGCGTTACAAATAGTCATCCTGCGAACTGACTGGATGTTTTTGCTATGGGATTTTTTGACAGACTGCGTGACGCCTTCGGTTTTGGCTCTACCCCACCCACCGGCCCCACGCAAACCGACGAAATGCGCGAGGCGATGGACATCGCACG
This sequence comes from Chloroflexota bacterium, assembly GCA_039024535.1. Lineage (GTDB taxonomy): Bacteria > Chloroflexota > Anaerolineae > Aggregatilineales > Phototrophicaceae > DAOTTY01. Next base: position 6,413 of record JBCCQC010000224.1, on the reverse strand, counting down.
CATGGCACGTCGCAACGAAGACTATGAACGGGCGCTAACGGCACTGGATCGGGCGATGCAGATTGCCGACACCGAACAGGACACGCACTCCGTGACGGTAATTGCCCTGCACCAGGCCGATGTGCTGATTGAACAGGGCAAGCTGGACGAGGCCGAACAACTGCTGCAAACCGTGCTCCAAACCGCAGAGGCCGTGAACCAGAGCGGCTTCATGTCCTATGCGATGTCATCGCTGGGGGTATTGCAGGGGCAGCGCGATAACTGGAACGAAGCCCGCGAAACATTTGAAAACGCACGCAAAATCGCAAAAGAGGTGGGCAATGCCGGTGCAGAAGGCCGCGCCGCAGGGCACCTTGCCGATGTATACCTGCACGAAAACAACGCCAGCTATGCCGTTCACCTGCTACAGGAAAGCCTGCCCCAACTGAACCAGGCCGGTGATATGGAACTGAGCAGTTATTTTGTGGGCCGCCTGGGAGAGGCAATGATGGCGACCGGGCAGGAAAACGAAGGCTACCAGCTTTTAGACCGTGCCCTGCGCCTGGGCGAGCAGCTACGCGATAACAAAATGATCCGGCGCTGGTCTGTCGCAATTGGCGATGTGGCCTATGCCCGCCACAACTTCCAGGAAGCCTACATGTTCTACAAGCAGGCATTGCCTCTGTTCGCCGCCACCCCGAACCCCGACTACATCCGCACACTCACGCAGACCAGCCGCGCCTGCCTCAACATCGCCCAGCCAGAAGAAGCCCTCGTCTATGCAGAGCAGGCTATAACGGTGACGAAAAATCACGACGATGAAAAACTACTGGCAGAAGCCCGCAGCGCACTCGGCACAGCCTTACGAGCCAACAACCGCAGTGCAGAGGCCGTCGAACACCTGGAGGCCGCCGCCGCCGTCAACACAACTGTAACGCCCGCCTCCATTGAACTGCTACGCCAACTGGCAGCGGCTCGCTCTGAAATGGGCGACACCGACGCTGCCGCTGCCGCTTACCAGAAAACCATCCAGCAGGCACAGCAGGCACAGCTACCCGTGGCAAAAGCGGAGGTGCAGCGCGATATGGGGCTGCTATACGCCGCACAGGGGCGCCTCGCAGAGGCCGTCAACCAGTGGGTTGCCGCGCTGGAAACCTTCGAGGCAGAAAACGACACCGACCAGATCGCACGCCTCTACAGCGACATCGCCGGGGCACGGCGGCAACTGGGGCAGGGTCAGCGGGCCATCCGCGACTATGAACAGGCACTGATTGCGCTGAACCACGTAGAAGATATTGCAACACGGGGGCTGGTGCTTTCTAACGCCGGCAACGCCGACGCCGCCCAGGGCGATGTAGACTCCGCAGAGAGCTTCCTGAAAGAGTCAATCGACATTGCACGCAAAATTGGCGATCGCCACGCAGAATCCACGCGGCTGGGCAACTATGGCTGGTTTTTACTGTCTACCGGCAACCCGCGCAAGGGCATCGAGAAGCTAACGCAGGCGCTCGAAATCAGTACGGAACTGGGGCTAACGTTGCAGGCCGCCGTCCAGACGGATAACCTCGGCCTGGCATATGACGTGCTCAATCAGTATCGCACCGCGCTGGACTACCACGAGAAAGCGCTGGGTATGCTGGCCGAACTGGAGAAGCCCCCGCTGCGCTGGCAGGTCATGTTCCGGGCCAATGCAGCGCGTACACGCCTTTCGCTGGGCAATGTGGACGAGGCCGGGGCTGCTTTCGCAGACATGGCAACAACAGCGCGGGCTACCAGTGATTTTGAGGTGCTGGCCGGGGTGCTGATTGGCCGTGCGCGGGTGTTGCTGCGCCAGGGAACCCCTGCCGAGGCCGAACCGCACATTGCAGAAGCTGTGCAAATTGCGCGTAAGGCCGACTTACGACGCCTGCTGGCAGAAGCACTCATGACATCCAGTGAGCAGCAGGCCGCCCTGAACAATGATGAACAGGCCCGCAAACTGTGGGAAGAAGCAAAACGCTACTTCCGCATGGTCAGTTCGCCACAGGCAAAGCAAACCCCGTTCTGGCTGGGCAACAACCCGCCAGCAACGCCGTCAGAATAGCTCCGGGATGTAGTTAGGGGTCACGAACGTGTTCAGTTCCGGGGAAAGCAAATCAAATGCAGAGGCGGGCACCCAGTGGAAGTGGAAGATGTTCCCGGCATCGGTACCCGTCCCGGTTACGCAGTGCGTCCAGTAGTCTGGCATAGGCCGGGTTGCACGGAACAGATAGTCAAAGCGTTCCACACGGGTACGAATGTGTGGTTTGTAATACTTGATCTCGCCCACACGCCGCACAAGTTCCACACCGTGTGTAATACCAGCTTCTTCATGCAGTTCGCGCCATACCGCATCCTCCGGGGTTTCCCCGGCTTCTATGCCGCCACCGGGGAAGCGCAGCCCATCAATACCGAGGAACCACAGCGCCAGAATCTCCGGTCGGTTATGCCTTATCACCAGCGCCAATGATTTTTGTCGAATCCTGCCCATTGTTTTTCTTGTTCATCACACTCTTAATCGTCTCTAAAAGTCGGTCTTTGCTCACCGGTTTGGGAACAAAGCCATCGGCCCCTTTATTCAAAAAGATGTGGGCCTCCTCGTCGGTGGCACTGGCCGTCACCATAATGATGGGCGTCTGGCCCAGGCTCCCACTCTTTTTAATCATCATCACCGCGTCCAGCCCGTTTACCCCCGGCAGGTCGAAGTCCATCAGGATGAGATCAGGCTTTTCTCGCATAGCCGTCACAATACCCTGCCGCACATCCCCGGCCCCCGTCAGGCGATACCCCGCCGTACCCACCAGCTTCCCGATCATGCGAATCGCACTCGGGTCGTCATCTATATAGAGAATTCGCACTGGGTTGTCTCCATTTTATGTTGCTCTTATTCCCCTCACTATAATCTTTACTTAGGTTTACGGATAAATCAACGTTGTGTATCTAAAGTGGTGTAAAAATTTGACCACAGACGGTGCGTGACGCATGATATGACCAGCGTAACTGACCAGAACCGGAGGCAACCGGCGATGACTGACCGGGCCGTACTAAAACCTTACACGCAGATGGCAACCGAACGGGCCGCTAATGCCCTGATGGACGCCGAGGCCGCTGTTATTGTCAACGCAGCCCTCTATGAGCGCAGCGCCACCCGCACAGTCTACCGCAACGGGTACCGTACACGTCGCTGGCAGACCGCCGCCGGGGTCATTGTGTTGCACATCCCCAAGCTGCGCAGCGGTAGCTACTACCCGGCCTTTATGGAAGATGCCGCCACCGCCGAGGCGCTACTGGCAGAAATGGCTCTGCATGCGCTAACGGTTGCCGTAACTGCCGCTGATGTGCGCCCGCTGCTGCTGAACCCCGCAGATGACGAAGTGATTGCAGAGGTGCTTGCTGCCCTGGCAGATGCCGCACGCGACTACCTCACGCGCAAACTGCGCTATCCATACCCGGTGTTGCACCTGCACCGCCACGGCGACCACCTGTTTATCTACGGGGAACGCGCTACGGGTACCCGGCAGCTACTGGACGTGCGCAAGAACATCCGCAGCGAGGCCTACTGGCAGGCGGTTTTCCGGGAGATGGTGCGGCGCGGGTTAACCGGCGTGGAAGACATCGTGATTGATGGCACGCTGGACGATGTGCGCCGTGCCGCACAGACGGTTCTGCTGGAGATGAGCCACCAGCATACACTGCCGCAGAACGTGGTGGCTGCGCTGGGCCTGCCCCTGGAGCGCCCGACAATCAACCGGGAGCGTCCGCTGGCAATGCTGGAGCAGATGAGCGATGCCGCGCTCACGCTGACGATTAACACAAAAACGCTGGGCCATCTGCGCCGCTACATGCGCGATGAACGGGACGCGATTGGTATTCCCATACGCCACGGCGCATAACACACCCGCACGCAGGGGTGCAGGCCATGCCTCGCCCTGGACTACGTTAAAACCCGGATTAATGAGGAAAACTCGACGATGAACATCCCGATGGTGATCGACCGTACCTCGCGTGGCGAACGCGCCTACGACATTTACTCGCTGCTGCTCAGCAGCCGCATTGTGATGCTCAACTCTGCCGTAAACGACCAGTCCGCAAACCTGATGGTAGCGCAATTGCTCTTTCTCGACCGCGAAGACCCGGAGCGCGACATCCAACTGTATGTGCAGTCCCCCGGCGGCGTGATGTACGCAGGGTGGGCGATTTATGACACCATGCAGCAAATTTCTGCGCCGGTCAGCACAGTCGGCGTCGGGTTTACCGCCAGTTTTGGCACGGTGATACTCATGGCCGGGGAGCAAGGCAAGCGTTTTGCCCTGCCCAACGCGACGATTCACATGCACCAGCCGCTGGGCGGCGCACAGGGCCAGGCCAGTGATATTGTGATCGCCGCGAAGGAGACGCAGCGCCTGAAAGATCACCTGTATAAGATGTTTGTGAAGCACACCGGCCAGAACTACGACCGCATCGAACGCGACCTTGAGCGTGACATCTACCTGACAGCAGCCGAAGCCGTAGATTATGGCCTGATCGACAGTGTGATTGACAACGTAAATGAAGTCGACAATCCCGCAGGTTAGCCGGGTTCGGACGCCAGAAATGCTATTCCTACAGGTTCACGCTAAACACCGGACAACCTGTAGAGACATGCTTCTGCATGTCCGAAAAATCAGAAAACTATCTACATCACGACTCGTTGGATAGATCATAAACGCGCAATGTGGTGAGACTGCCGGGGCGTTCCACAGTCGCCAGCACCGTGCCGGGGATACGCTCCGGCACATAGGGGATGTTTTCCAGCACGACGAGGACATTCTCACCGCGCAGGTCAGCCGCTAACTGTGCCAGTGGTTCTACATCCTCACCACTCGGACTCACACGCGGGCACTCCACAACCAGCCCATCCCCGGCCATGTACGCCAGCGACTGGCAGTTCGCCAGCATCCCCACCACACGCTCCGGCTGATGCTCGGTGGCAACGGCCAGCACTGCGTCTAATCCCGCACCGCTGCCATCAGCCGCATAATGCTCCGCAAAATCACGGGAGAGCAGCACGGTTTCCGGTTCCGTGCGCAGCCCGGACGTAAACACATACCAGTCCGCACCACCATAGAGCAACAGCATCAGCGTAAGCGCCCCGGCCAGCCTGCCCCGGCGCGGCAGCAGATAACACACGCCAATCACCGCAATCAGCAGCACGCCCGCCACATTCGGGTAGAGGTAGCGCGTGAAGTATTTGCCCGTCAGCCACAGCGTAGCGAAGGGCACAAACACCGCCAGCAGCAGGTAAAAATCCCTGCGTAACAGCAGCATAATCACTCCGGCTACAGCCAGTGACAGCCATGCAACGCCGCTGTAGGTCATCAACGCAGCAATAATTTCCGATGTACGCGCCCCGACCGCCACACTCCCGCCGCCAGAGTTCAACAGATGAAACAGCGGGGCGTAGCCGCGCCACTGCTGCACCGCCAGCAGCGCCCCGAACAGTCCGCCGAACATACCGAGCGCCATCACACCCCACGCCAACTGCCGCCGCCATATGCGCCCCGCCGGTTTAAGCGCCACCACCCCCGCTACCGGGATAAAAATGTGCGGGATCGCGTTCAGTTTGGTACCCACAGCCACAAACAGCAGCCCACCGACTATCGCGGCGTCCAGCCAGTGGGCACGGGTGCGCAAACGCAACGTGAGCGCCAGTGCCGCCAGCATGAACCCAGTAAACAGCGGTTCAACGTTGCCAAACGCATCAAAAAACGTCAGGTAGCGGCTGGCCCCGAACACAATCGCTGTTACAGGGATGGCCCACAGGCGACGTGTGATACTGTGCGCAATTGCCATTGCAGAGACCACACCCAGCACAATAACCAGCGTGTGGGCCGCGCGGCCCATGAAAAACGCGGCACCGTGTGGTGTTTGCATGGCGAACCAGTACCACCCGGCGAACAGTCGCCCTTCGCCACTGCGGTAGAGTGGGCTGGTAGCCGGGATGGACGCTGCCACATCCACCAGAAACGCCTCATCAATAAACGGCGGCACCACGTCAATCACGGTGAGGCGCAGCGCAAAAAAGATCAGCAGTGTAGTTACGGCGGCAAACAGGCGAATGGATAACTTCATAGCAGCCCCGGATATTCAAACGGGCCGTAGTATAGGCTATCGCACTGCTACTTGCGAACCCCTGCGCTCTCAGCAGTCTTGATAGTGACAATTATCACAAATCACAGTGATTGTGACCCCCTGCACACAGTCCTACAATAGACCTGTTTGTGATAACGGGCCTGAAGGGGGTACCTGTGACACCGGACATGTGGTTAACGCTGGCAATTTTGCTGGTGGCAGTCGTATTGTTCATTTCGGAGTGGCTGCGTGTGGACGTGGTCGCTTTTTCTGTGGTGGTAGCGCTTATGCTGAGTGGCATCCTC
>JBCCQC010000223.1:0-6963 GCA_039024535.1 Chloroflexota bacterium | reverse complement strand
CTGCGGAGTCATACGGTGGAAACGTCGGATAGTGAGGTACAGGTCAGCTTGCTGTGGGAGCAGGTATCGGCAGTTCCGGCAGATTACGTGCTGACGGTAGGCTTGCTGGATGAAACCGACACGTTGATTGCACAACAGGATGCCCCACCCCCCGGCTATCCCACATCGGTGTGGCTGGATACGCAACCCTACCTCACTGAACATACCCTCACCATACCGGACGGCGCCAGCGACGACCTGCGCTTGCGCGTGGGCTGGTACCTGCGCGAGACGTTCGAACGGCTGGATGCTGATGGCGCGGCTGTGCTGGATGGAATGCTGGTGTTGCCAGTGGAATAAAAAACCCACCCGAGGCCCTGTGTGTGAGGGGAGAGCAAGGAACCGGGTGGGATGGCGCGTAAAGTTGGTTTGTGCTTGCCACCGGTTTTGCCCGGTGGTGCGAAGAGGATGGAAAGGAGTGATGGGTCACTGTGCGCTGGTCAGGCGCGGGTCAGGTCATTGAGTTCATCTTACGGGAGCTGTAGGTCATCATCATGTCCGCATCGCTCCAATCCACATCGCATTACAGCAATAATGTATCACACGTTTTTACATTTTTCACATGAGAACATGGTACTATGTGAAAAATTAACCAAATCTTATACCTCTGGCCCGATTTTGCGCCTGTACATTTACACTACCTCAACACTACACGCAAATTTAACGTCAATCTGACTGATTTCATGTTAAGATACAGATATTCCCCTCCAGTGGCGGGTTCCCCTCATCCTATATGTGGGAAATCCGCCACCACGCGACCGGGGGGTCATGGGTCACGGGGAATATAGCTACTGAGCACATGGTTTGAGCCACTGAAATCCCAACAGGTGTGGAGCTTTAGCCAGACATAATATGATTCACATTATTACAACAATATACATGCTGTGACGATAGTCACGGAGACTAATAACTACCTCGAGGGAAGGGGAAACCATGTACCACCACGGCAACGGCCCACCGGAAATCTTACTGAATTCCGCTATCAACGCACTACCATCCCACATCGCCATCCTTGATGAGTGGGGTACCATCATCGGGGTTAATGAGGCGTGGCGCCGGTTTGGAGATGAAAACGATTACGATGACCGGAGTTACGGCGTCGGCCTGAACTACATCGACATTTGTGAGGGAGCACAGGGCCGCGACGCGGATATAGCAGGGCAGGTAGGTAATGCGATCCGCAATATTGGCAGCGAACACCAGACGCTCTTCCGCATCGAATACCCCTGCCACAGCCCCGCAGAACGCCGCTGGTTCATGTTGCAGGTTGCCCGGTTCGACTGGCAGGGCGAAATGCGCATGATTACGGCCCACCAGAACGTGACCGACCTCAAACTGGCGCAGCAAGCCTATGCCAGCAGCCAGAAGCGCTTGCAGGCCGTGGTAGACACGGTTGTAGATGGTATCTTCACCTGTGACGAGGAAGGCAATATCGTCACGATGAACCCGGCTGTGTGTGAGATCTTCGGGTATACGCCGGAGGAACTCTCCGGGAAAAATATCCGGCACCTGCTGGTAGAACCCTACAGTTCGCAGTATCACCGTTACCTCAAGCGGCACCGGCAGGTTCACAGCCGCCGCTATGCCGAGGTGTACCACGAAGTGACCGGCATCCGCAGGGATGGGTCTCACTTCCCGATGTATATTGCCACCAACCGCGCCTATATTGACCGCCGCTGGTTGTTCACTGGCATTGTGCAGGATCTGACGCCGCGCAAGCGCATTGAACAGGAAACGCTGGAGAAAGAGCGTTTGCAGGTGGAGCTGGAAAATGAGCGTGACCTGCGTGACCTGAAGAATCGCTTCATGTCGATGATTTCCCATGAACTGCGCACGCCGCTATCGGTCATTATGCTTTCCAGCGATTTTTTGAAACGCTATGCCGACCGGATGCCAGAAGCGGAGAAAATGGAAACTATCGCCACCATCCAGACGCAAATTCGACATCTGGAAGGTATGGTAGATGATGTTTCGGCACTCAGCCGTGCAGATTCGCTGGATGTGGATGTTCATACAGAAAAGATTGATATTGTAGACTTCTGCCGGGACATCGCCGCGAATGCCCAGATGATTTCTGCGGATACACACCGCATTCGCTTCGTCAGCCACGCGACCTGCCCGCCCATCCTCGGGGATAGCAAGCTACTGCGCCAGGCATTGACCAACCTGACTAACAACGCGGTTAAATACTCGGACAATGGCACTACGGTTAAGATGGAACTATACGCGGATAGTGAAAATATCACGATTCAAATCGCGGATGAAGGCATTGGCATCCCGGAAGAAGACCAGCCGCAGCTATTCGAACCGTTCCACCGGGCGAAAAATGTTGGCGTTCGGCAGGGCACCGGCCTCGGGCTGGCGGTCACGCGCCGCGCAGTCGAACTGCACGGGGGCACGATTACGTTCGAAAGTGTGGAACATAAGGGAACAACATTCACAATTGTCATGCCCATCATCATGGCAAACGCGGTCTGATAGCCTCTGTTAGACCGTCAACAATGTGCGCTGCATCGGCTATACTGCTGGCATGATTAAGTCAACGCACACCCACCCCAACCCTTCACTCAACCGTATCATTCAGTACGGCGCAGCTTTTATTTGCGCCATTATGGTGCTTTCCGTACCGCTGCAAATTGCGCTTACGCTGGCCGGTGCGCCGGGTGGGTTGTTTGTGCTGTCTGCACTGGTGACAACAGCACTCATGCCGCCTGTGCTGATGCTCACGGCCAGTTCACCGGCAATTACTATCGAGAAAGATGGGGTGTGGATTGAGCCTGTCATCTGGAAACGACGCTTTGTGCCGTGGGATGGTGTGAACGCGGTGAAGGAGTACCCGCTGCTGCCCGGTGCTGATGGTGAAACACAGCGACGCGCATTTGTGGGGCGGCAGAATTACACAGCGCCAGAGGGCATTATGCTGGTGATACCGGGCCTGCCGCTGCAATATCGGATTGCGGCGTTTTTTGCCGGGGAACCGGGCCGGGGCATTGTCGCGCTTACGAACCGCACCCACACGGAGTATCCGAAGCTGAAGAAAAAAATTATCTACTACGCCGGTGACATTGAGCGGCTACCCGAATGATAAAACATATTCTTATCTTCTCTTTTCTTTCTTGCCAGAAAGAAAGAAACAAAGAAAGCGCCTTTTCATATACGCGAATCAAATCTGCCGTATTTCACCCTGTGCTTCTGTTCCTCTGCATTAAACAATATTCTGCCGGGGCAGTTCGGTGCTGAGTGTGATTGCCACGGTATATAACGAGGGGGAATCCATTCACCGGCTGATGCAATCGCTGTGCCAGCAGACCCGCCCCCCGGATGAAATCGTCATTGTGGACGGGGGTAGCACCGACGACACCGTATCTATCATGCACAGTTACACCGACCGTTTGCCCCTGACCGTCATTGTAGCCCCCGGTGCGAACATCAGCGAAGGGCGTAACCGAGCGGTACAGGCAGCCCAAGGTGCCATCATCGCCATTACTGACGCCGGGGTTTCTCTGCCGGATGACTGGCTGGAACATATCGTCGCGCCGTTTGAGGGAAACAATCCCCCGGATGTGGTGAGCGGCTTCTTCCGTGCAGACCCGCATACGATTTTTGAGGCGGCGATGGGGGCAACTGTGCTACCGCTGGAAACTGAAATCGACGTGGAGATGTTTTTGCCCAGCAGCCGTAGTGTGGCTGTGCGACGAGGGGCGTTTGTGGCGGTGGGTGGCTACCCGGAGTGGCTGGATTACTGCGAAGACCTGATTTTTGACCTGCGCCTGAAGGAAACGGCGACGTTTGCGTTTGCACCTGAAGCATGTGTGAAATTTCGTCCGCGCGGGTCGCTGTGGGCGTTTTTCCGCCAGTATTACCTGTATGCGCGTGGTGATGGCAAAGCCGACCTGTGGCGCAAACGACACGCGATTCGCTATGTGACGTATCTGATAGTGGCGCCGGCGTTGATATTGACCGCGCTGCTTTTGTCGCCGTGGGCGTGGCTGCTGCTGGTTGCCGGGTTTGCGGTGTATGTGCGGCAACCCTACCGACGATTGCCAACCGTGCTGCGCTGGTACCGTGAAACGCACTCGCTTTCGCTGTGGCAGGTAATCTGTGCCGCGCTGCTGGTTCCGGTGATCCGTGTGGTGGGGGATGTAGCAAAAATGATCGGTTATCCGGTGGGGTGGCAGTGGCGGCTGCGCCATACGCCCCCGGACTGGCGAAACTTAGCTGAAAACCTCCAGTAGCTGCCTACCACGCGGTGACAGCCGATGGTAAACACGGCTGCCATTGCGATTGGAGAGCACCAGCCCCGCCTGCGAGAGCTTACCAATTTGCTGCGACACCGCCCCGGCAGAGAGATGCAGCCGATGGGCGAGGTCGCTGGTGGTATATGGCTCTTCAAGTGCAGTGAGCAGCCGCGCTTTGCTGGCCCCCAGCGTGAGTTCGATAGCTTCGTCCGTTTCGATTTCAGGCGGTTTGTACCATACGCCGGTTCCACGCGCTTCATAGCCGACTGACGGTTGCCAGTCTTTACCAATCTGCCAGAGCAGGCCCGGTTTAAACAGTGTGGGGTAAAACTGAATACCCCGGCCATTAAGCTGTCCATCTTCACCGAATGGGTTCTTTTGCAGAATCAGCGTGTCCTGTTCTGGATATGCCAGTTGTTGGTGAATATTGTTGAAGACGACTGCAATACCGTCCTGTGCAAGCTGCCGCGCCCGATACATTACGTCACTTTCCAGCGTGGCAGCAATGCGCGGCCAGTGTGGGGCCAGCACAAGGTTCCAGTACATCCACATTTCTTCTATGAGGCAGGGAAGCGCACCATGCGGTTCTTTGATGAAGTGTGAACGCTCCTCGGTCATAGTGGTGTAACCTGCCAGTATTTGCACATCCCGAACGATCAGATCAACCGGTACATCGTAAAGCTGCTTGAGTTGATCTTCCAGGCGGTGCTGCGTGCCTCCCACTGGCGGCACGACGAAATCGGGTATAAATCGGCTGTCATCAATTACTGCATCCATATATGGCAGATGTACGCCATCCAGAGTCGCCATTGCTTCGTCCACCCATGCGTGGCGGTACATGCTGTGCCGGTAGCGGTCATTAACTCGTAACAGAAAATAACTGAGGGATAGCTCTGCCAGCGGGCTGTAGGCAAACCGGATATTGGCGAGATCGTTTTTGTCCAGATTGATTGTAATCATCAGAATGCGTGTCCATCCATCTCATGCGGACTGTTACTTTCAGTATAGTCATAAACGAGATTTGCTGTAGCTTTTTGGAAAAAACTAAATTGCTTCGGATATGTGAAAAAACGCCGTAGATTGTGGTTAAAGTAGACGACACGGAGCTAACATGACTGACCCCTATAAGCACATGATGGAGCACAATTACCGCCGTCAGCAGTTCGAAGCTGCTGTGGAACGTGACCGCCTGATTGCCAGACGACCACGCATCCGAATCAACCTGAAACAGCGAATTGTAACGCTCGTTTCTGCTATCCGTTTGCCGCGCGTACACATCAAACGTGCCACGCGCCACAACCACAAAGCTGCCAACTCCCCCTCCTGAAAGCGCCGGGGGGCTGTATACCGCGCCGTCCCCCACGCATCCCCTCAACGCCGGACGCTGCACACATGGTTCGTAATCAATGCAGAATATTGCTAGAATAAACGGGCGGTTGCGAATTTATGGTGTCTTGAACAGGAGGCAGTGCGCATGGCAGATGGTTTCTACGAGTTTAACGTCGGGAAGATTGAATGTGTGGCTATCTCTGATGGTCATGTGGACATTGATTTTGACCGGATGCAGGCACGCTTCCCCGATGTGCCAGCAAAAGACCTGAAGAAAGCAATCAAAAGCGCGGGCCAGGATCCAGATGCCAGCCCTTCGCACTTTAACACGCTGCTGATTCGCAGTGGTGTAGAACTTATTCTGGTGGATGTGGGCAGTGGGGCAAGTGGGGCGGCTGGCACCGGCCAGCTTATCGACAACCTCGCAAAAGTGGGGGTCGTTCCGGCTAATATCAATCATATTGTTATCTCACATGCCCACGGCGACCACGTTCATGGCCTGCTGACGAAAACCGGCGAGTTCGTCTTCCGCAATGCACGCTATGTCATCAGTGCGCTGGAGTGGAACTACTGGACAAACAAGGAACTGTTACGTGGACTGGGGGATTATGGCACCACGCTTGGCCGTATCTTCGATAAAATTAGCCGCCGCACGATGCGGATTGGCCTCACCTCACCTGTTGCTGATGGCATCAGGGCGATACCCGCAGTGGGGCATACGCCGGGCCATATTGCTCTGCAAATTCAATCCGACGGTGAAACCTTCCTGCACATGGTGGACATTCTGCACTCCGCTGTGCAGTTTGCCAGCCCGGACTGGATGATTAAGTTCGATGCTGACGGTGCAGTTGCGAAGGAGACCCGCCAGCGCTTGCTCCAGCAGGCCGCAGATGATGGCACACGGGCTCTCAAGTCTTTTTCCGATGCAAGAGCTAAGTGTTATGGGACTTGCTGAGATCTTGCCAAAATATGCCGCGCTGAAGCGTCGTCTAAATGAAACAATTGATGCAGTCCTCGCCTTTTCGCCAGATGTCCTGATTACGATCGATAGCCCGGATTTTAGTCTGCGCGTTGCAAAGGCCGTAAAATCGCGCAGCCAGATTCGCACGGTGCATTACGTTGCGCCGACGGTCTGGGCTTGGCGACCCAAACGCGCTGCGAAAATGGCGAAGTACGTGGATCACGTGCTGGCGCTCTTTCCTTTTGAGCCCCCGTTTTTGGAGGCGGAAGGAATTGCCTGTGATTTTGTCGGTCATCCACTTGCTTTACAGACCCAACCTTCACAGGATCATGTTGAAAAGCTCCGCCGCAGTATGGCCGGTGCGCCAAATGTGCTTGTTTTACCTGGCTCACGCCG
>JBCCQC010000222.1:0-6973 GCA_039024535.1 Chloroflexota bacterium | reverse complement strand
GCATCCGTGCGGGGGAGCCGCACCGGGCCAGCGGTGACCTGGCGTTGCATGTGCTGGAAGTTATGCTGGCGTTTGATGCCGCTGCACAACACGAACAGCATATCAGGATCACTCACGGTGTGGATCAACCGGCGGCGCTGCCCCCCAACCGCGAATAGTGCGCTGAGGTTGTGTCAGTCCACCAGTTTTGCAATCAGTTCGTCGAGATCGGCGCGGTGGGTTTCGATGATCTGTTCGGCCAGTTGGCGACACAGCGCCAGATTTTCCTCGGAGGTGTTGTCCATCGCACGGTAGGCGTCTGGCACGTCCGTCTGGAAGCGGTAGTAGTAGCGGCCATCAGCGGAGCGCAGTACCTCTTGCATCTGCTGATGGACGGTTTCTACACCGCCAGTAATGGTGATTTCGATGGCGGGGCGTGCCCACTCCAGGGCACCCCAGTCCTTGATTTCGTCAAACGTGAAGTAGTTATTTAATTGGCCGGTGCCGAGGCTAACCACCAGCACATCGGCGTCAAAGCGGTCGGTTACGGCATAGTCTTCTATGTAGTGTGTGACCTCCGTCAGCGCGACCATTGCCGGGTTGTTGGCAATCATGCCGCCGTCGATGAGGGCTTCGGTGCGGTCGGGCAGTTCCAGTTTAAATGGCTCAAAAAACGTGGGGGCGGCGGTGGTGGCCCGTGCAATTTTCCACATCTCAATCTGCCCGTCGGTGTCATCGAGGCGGCTGCGGAAGAAGCGCGGGTGGGCGCTTGCAACATCATAGGACGTGATGAGGGTACCCTGTACGGCTTCTCCCATGCGGGTATCGCCAAAGTATTGCTTCAGCACGCGCTCAATGGGTTCATGCGGGTATTTTTCATCTACAAGCTGGCGCACCGCGCCAAACCGCGCGTTAAAGATGTTCGCACCTTCGTTGAAAAACAGGTCGGCCAGTTCTGATGCCTGAAAGCGCACACGGCCTTTGATCCCCGGATAGGTGAGGCCCAGTGCCACAATGCCCCCGCTGGAGGTACCGGCAATCAGGTCGAACATATCTGCGGTGTAGCGCCCGGATTGCTTTTCGATGTAGTCCAGAATTAGCGCCGGGATGATGGCACGGATGCCGCCGCCGTCGATAGACAGTACTTTGATGAGGTTAGAGGGCATGGAACGCTCAGGTATGTGTTTATAGCGCAGAATGCGGTGGCCCTGCGCGGGTTGTGGAACCTGCGTGCTATTGTCATCTGGCAGCGAGGGTCTGCGTGATCTGTTCGAGGTGGTTGCGGCAGTGGTTGGCATAGCCTGCTACAAGGTAATCCGGCGTGATTTCTTTTGTGCCCCGGATTAACCCGATGCGCTGCCATTGTTCATCTGTCATGGCGTTCCACGTCTGTACCCAGCGTGCATGTAGCCCCCGCAAAATCATCAGCGAATGCTGAATGTCACCGTCCTGTGCATCTGGCAGGACGGCCAGCGTATCCTGATCGAGAATTTGCATTTCCGGGCGCTCTGACGAGAGGATAGCCTTCAGGCGTAGATAGCTGTTGGTGTGCATATCCACAACATGATGAACGATTTGCGCGATTGTCCACTCGCCCGGTATATACGGTGTCGTGAGTTCTTCGGGGGTGAGGTCACTCACCAGTTTATCCAGTTCATCGGGGAAACGGTCAATTGTCTGGATGTAGTCGCGGCGTTGTTCGGCTGTGAGCATATTATTTCTCCTCTACAAGGTCTCGTGTGGCCTGGCGCAGGTCACGGCGGGCAGTGTCCAGCCGCGCACGGCACGAATCCAGCCATGCTCGGTCTGTGACAATCGCCTCCCGGTAGGCTTCGATGACGGTTGCGGTGGCCTGTGGCGCAGACCCGCCGGGGGTTTGACGCTGCTGGACAAAGCTAACCGGGTCGAGTGCGGTTTGTATGGTTTCATCCGGGAGGGTGACGGTTTTGCCGATGACTTTTTCAGATACCTGTGCCATCAGCGCACTATCGAGCTGCTCTGGCGATAGTTGATGTTCCAGCGCGTGCGTGACCATGCCGGAAACAATGCTGTGCGCCTGCCGGAAGGGTAAATCGGCTTCGCGCACGAGGGTATCGGCCAGTTCCGTGACGGTGGTGAACCCGGCGATGGCCCGCTGGTGGAGGTGGGCTGTGTTTACCTGCAATGTCTGGATAACCGGCGTGTACAGGTGCAGCACCTCGGCGGCGGTTTCCAGCCCGCCAAAGAGCATCGGGAAGATTTCGTCTTCGATGTCCTGGGTATCTCCGAAGGGGATGTTGTGGCACTGCGTTACCACGCCGTGCGCCATGCTCATCATGCGGCTGATGCGGGCGCGGATGTGTTCCAGCACGACGGGGTTACGTTTTTGTGGCATGATGCTGCTGATCTGGATAAAGCTGTCGTCAATGCGGATCGCGCCGCTTTCTCGGGTGGCCCAGAACAGCATATCCCGCGTGAAGCGCGAGAGGTTCACGCCAATGCTGGTGAGTGCCGCCGCTACGTCTGTCAGGTTATCCGAGGCGGCGATGCTGTCGTAGGTGCTGGGGATGACACTGTCGAAGCCGAGCAGCTTTGCACTTAACGCGCGGTCAATCGGGAAGCCGGTGCCGGTAAAGGCTGCTGCCCCTAACGGACTCTGGTTATTGGTGTCGTAGGCAAACCGTATGCGCTGGAAGTCGCGCTGGAGTGAGCCGGTGATGCCAGCGATGTAGTGCGCCATTGTGGTGGGCTGCGCGGGCTGGGTGTGTGTATACCCTGGCATAATCGTTTCCAGATGTTCCCCGGCGAAGCCTACCAGCGCGACCCGGAACGCCAGCAGGTACGCAGCGGCATCCAGTAGCAGCGGGCGCAGTGCCAGCCGCGTGAGTGCATAGCCGAGGTCATTGCGGCTGCGGGCAAGCTGCAAATTGCCGCCGAAAGCTGGCCCTACCTGCTCAATCAGGTTACTTTCTATCGTAAAGAACAGGTCTTCCACGCCGCTGCTGTACTTCAGCCCATCCAGACCTGCTTCGTCTACGGCGGCCAGTGCGGTGAGCAATGCGCTGGCGTTTTGTGCGCTGATGATGCCACACTGGTGCAGCATTACGACATGGGCGCGGTTGGCGGCCAGCATCGGCTCGTAGTAGTAGATTTCTGCATCCCGGTAGAACGGCTGGAGTACATACCGTTCGTACAGCGGGTGCGGGAAGGACTTTGCGGTTTCTGCCACAGTTAGCCTTTCAGTCCGGTGAGCGCGATACCCTCGATGATGTACCGCTGGAAGATAATCACAATAATCAGTAGCGGGATTACCGACAATGACGCGCCGGTCATAATCAGGTGCCAGCCGGTGTCATTTTCCGTGGAGAAGAACTGTAACCCCACGGGCAGTGTCATCATCTGGCTGGTTTGTGTGGCAATTAGCGGCCAGATGAACGCATTCCAGTTGCCGAGGAAGTTAAAGATGCACAGCGCACCAATTGCCGGCAAACTCAGTGGCACGGCCACCCGCCAGAACAGGCCAAACTCGCTCACGCCATCCAGGCGGGCGGCTTCCAGCAGTTCATCCGGCACGCCCTGCATAAACTGCCGCATGAGGAAAATTCCTGCCGCCGTAATCACGCCGGGGAAGGCAATGCCCCAGTAAGTATCCACCCACGTCTGGCCGAGTATCGGCAGCCATGGTGCGGCATCGCCCAGCAGCGGCTGCGACGACATGATGAACCACGGGATAATCAGCATCTCTGTGGGTACCATGAGTGAACTGAGGAACACGATAAAGATGATGCGCTTGCCGGGGAATTTGTACTTTGCAAAGACATACCCCGCCAGCGAGTCAAAAAATGCCACGCTCACTGTGCTCAACGTTGCCACGACAAACGAGTTCCAGTACCAGCGTGGCAGCGTTGTGTTGAAGATCACGTCGCGGTAGTTGGCAATCGTTGGTTCTTCCGGGAAGAAGTTGGGCTGCAAAATCTCCGTCGGGGGCTTGAACGAGGTGGATAGCATCCACAGAAACGGGATTACCATCGTCACGCCGAGAATGGTCAGCACAAGGTAGGAAAATACCTGGTAGAGCCAGTCGCGGTTGTGGCCTTCTTTAACGGCTTTCGGTTTCGGTTTGTCGCGCAGCAGCGGGCGCTGGCCGGTTTCAATCGTAGCCATAAGTCTCTATCCTCACTCAGTCCGTGCGGCGGGATGTAACCGCAAGCTGGATAATCGTCACAATCAAAATAATGCCGAACAGCACGACCGTCAGTGCGGCGGCATAGCCCATGTTAAAGCTCTGGAAGGCTTCGCGGTATACACGTAGCACCACTGTTGTTGTCGAGTTCAACGGGCCGCCATCGCCCTGCACAGTCATTGCCAGTACGGGCGCGAACATGCGCAAAAATGCGATGGATTGTAGTACAAGCAGATACACAATCGTCGGGTTTAGCTGCGGGATGGTGATATGCCGGAAGGCCTGCCAGCGGCTGGCGCCGTCGATGCGGGCGGCCTCGTAGTAGACGTTCGGGATTTGCTTTAGCCCGGCCAGGAAGATGATTACGGCAAAGCCAAGCCCCTGCCACACCACCACTGCTGTGATCGAGTACAGCGCCTGATCTGGACTGCCTAAGAAGCGCTGTGTGGGCAACGAAAATACCTTCAACAGCACGTTTATCAGGCCGGTGTTGGGCTGGTAAAGCCAGCGGAAGACCCACCCGATGGCAATGGTGGACGTGACGAACGGCAAGAAGAAAATCACGCGGTAGAACGTGTTCAGCCGCCGGATTTCGTTGAGCATAAGCGCAATGCCCAGCCCCAGCAATAGCTGTATGGGCATCCCGATGACGATGTATTGCACCGTGTTTTCAAAGGCTTTGCGCGTGGGGTCACGTGGTTTTTGCAGGTCTTCCCAGATGTCCGTGTAATTTTCAAACCCGACAAATTCCTGGTCGATAGACAGCGGGTTGTAGTCGAACAGGCTCATGCGGAAGGCGAAAAATGTGGGATAAATGCGGATGGTGAGGAAGAAAATAATCGGGATTGCTAAAAACACATAGGCCCACACGACTTTACGCTGGGCAATCGTCAGGTTAAACATGGCAGCCACCAGTGATTAACAATATTTATGGGGGGGTTGATACCGGGGTATCCGGTGCGATGGGGGCATGGCGTGCCATGCCCCTACGAACAAAACGGGTGAAATTACTCGCGGTCTTCCCAGAATTCGTCCAGCAGATCCTGCTCCAGGGCGGCGGCTTCTGCCAGTGCTTCGCACGGCTCCAGCCCGCTGAGGCGAACGAGGTCGAAGGCGTCAATCAGGTGCTGGCGCTGCTGCGTCTCATCCACGAAGAACGTGGCGTGGGAGTAGTTGAGGCCAGCCAAAAACGGTGCCAGCAGCGGGTCTTCCAGCAGTTCGGGGTCGTTGGCGCTTTCGATCTGTGCCGGGAGTTCACCAACTTCTGCTACCCACAGCTTACCGGCTTCCGGCGAGGTTACGAACTCCAGGAAGCGTGTGCTGGCTTCCAGGCGTGCTTCATCGGCGGCGGCGCGGCGGGTGATGCCGTGCGTCCAGTAGGAGCCGTAGGTGTGATGCTCACCGTTCGGGCCAAGCGGCAGTTCGGCTATAGCGAACGGCAGTTCCGGGTTGTTGTTGGCGATGGTGCCCAGGCGGAAGGAACCGTCGATGTGCAGGGCGGACTGGCCGTTGACGAAGGAGTCGTCCGCGTCCGTGAACAGGTCCTGGCCGCCGGTCATCAGTTCGGTTTCAAACTGCGTCATCCATGTGAAGGCCTCGCAGCCTGCTTCGGTGTTCCACAGTACCTCACGGTTATCGTCGGAGTACGGCTGGCCGCCATCATACTGACGGAACAGTACTTCGCGGTACCAGTGGTGCCACTGGCCGCTGAACTGCGGTGCAAAGCCCTGGGTGGTGATGTTGTCTACTGATGGGTCGCCATCATAGACAACTGTTGCCTGTGCCATTTCGACCAGTTCGTCAAGGGTGGTCGGGGGGGCGTCGTAGCCAGCAGCTTCCAGCATTTCCGTGTTGTAGAACAGGGCCAGCGCACGTACTGCCGTCGGGACGGCCCAGATTTCACCTTCGAAGGACGCGGAACCGGCTACCATCGGCACAAAGTTCTCGTCCAGGTATTCCTGCGTGAACGGCTCTGGCAGTGGAACCAGATAGCCAGCGTCTACGAAGGCCGGAATCCAGCCGTAGAACAGTGTGACTACGTCCGGGCCTACGCCAGCCGGGGCAGATGCGGCGATTTCGTCGCGGAAGTTGTCATACGGGATTTCGTTGTTGTGCAGTACGTTGATGTCCGGGTTAGCGGCCTCGAACTGCTCAATCAGCGCGTCCATTGCGGTGACACGCGCACCAAAGTTGTACTGCCAGTATTCGATCTCGATTACGTCGTCCTGCGCGAAGACGGAAACCCCCGTCACCAGCACAAGCAACAATACCATAACAAGCGTCAGTCGTTTAAACACGAAAAGCCTCCTACAAAACAAAAATTTAGCGTCGTACTACCTGCATACTTACGGGGGAGAAGGATAACGGAAACTACCCCCCGGCGGGTATGTCGAGTTTGAACAATCTTGCAGCGTTTTCGCTGAAGATCATTTTCAACTGGTCGTCAGTCAGTCCCAGTTCGCGGCAGTCCCGTATCTGGTCAGCGAGGTAACGCTCTGCAAAGCCGCGCGGGAAGTAGCTGGAATCGGTACCGAAGATGATGCGCCCGGCCCCGATGGTTTCGATATATTTGCGGAACAACTTCTTTGTCGTCCAGTCGCCGTCTACCCAGCGCACCCACTGGTTGCTGCCGCTGGTGTCTATGCTGACGTTGGCGCAGCCCCAGCATAGTTGTAAGGTCTCGCGGATCCAGGCGCAGCCGAAGTGCGGGACGACAAATGTTACATCCGGGAAGTCGCGGGCGATGGTGTATAGCTTGAGCGGGTTGATGTTCTCGTGGGTGGCAATGCCGCCGCCGCCGCCCTGGATGCCGAGACACTACAACTTTGCTGG
>JBCCQC010000221.1:0-6987 GCA_039024535.1 Chloroflexota bacterium | reverse complement strand
GTGCCTGTGCGGTGAGAACGGCTCCGGCAAGTCCACGCTGATTAAGGCAGTCGCCGGGGTGCATACCCCTTCTTCCGGCACCATCACCATCGCCGGGGAAACCCACAAGAGCTTACGCCCCATTGATGCTATCCAGGCCGGGGTGCAGGTCATCTACCAGGACTTTTCGTTATTCCCCAACCTCTCTGTTGCAGAAAATATCGCGCTCAATCAACAGCTATCCAACCAGAACCGATTTGTGAACTGGGGCGAGACGCGCCGCGTGGCGCGACAGGCCATGCAGCAAATTGACGTTGACCTGCCACTGAACCGACGTGTGGAGCAGCTTTCTGTAGCAGAAAAGCAGCTTACAGCGATTTCGCGTGCGCTGTTACAGGACGCACGTCTGATTATTATGGACGAACCCACCACAGCCCTCACCGAAAAAGAGGTGGTGGCGCTATTTGAGGTGATTGCAAGCCTTCAGGAGCGCGGCATTGCGATTCTGTTCGTAAGCCACAAACTGAACGAAGTGCTGGAGATTGCAGAGCGCGTTATTGTGCTACGCAATGGCGAAAAAGTGCTGGACACCCCTGCTGACGACCTCACACAGGCGCAGATTGCCTACCACATGACCGGGCTGGAAATTGAACAGAGCAGCTACCACTACACCGCGCCGGACGTGGCCCACCCTCTGTTAAAGGTCAGCAACCTGAAGGCAACGGGACGCTTTCAGAATATCAGCTTTGAGTTGCTGCCCGGGGAAATTGTAGGCATTACCGGGTTGCTGGGGAGTGGGCGTACCGAACTGGCACTCGCGCTGTTCGGGCTGGCCCCCGCCAACAGCGGAGACATTGAAATCGACGGTCAGTCCGTGAAGATCAACAGCATCCAGGACGCCATCCGCAATCGTATTGGCTATGTGCCGGAAGACCGCCTGACAGAGGGGCTTTTTCTGGAACGTGCCATCGGCGATAACATCGTAGTGCGCAAAGTGGTAGACCTGCTGAACGCGCTGGGCATTATTTCCAGAAGTGACCGAAAAGAGCAGGTTAACAAATGGGTAGATGACCTGCGCATCAAAACAGACGACCCCAATCTGCCTGTACAGAGCCTTTCTGGAGGAAACCAGCAGCGTGTGGTCATTGCCCGCTGGCTAGCCAGCGACCCGCGTATTTTAATCCTGAATGGGCCAACTGTGGGCGTAGATATTGGCTCCAAGGCAGAACTACATGAGATTATCCGGTCGCTGGCACGCGAGGGTATGGGCATCCTGATTATATCCGACGATATACCGGAACTGATGCAAACGTGCAATCGCATCCTGTTGATGCGCGACGGGCAGATTGCTGAACACTACCAGACTGACCAGATTGACGAGGAGTTACTGAGTGCAGCGCTGCGGTCTGTGGCGCACACGGCGTAACTACAAAACAACCGACGGAAAGTAACCTGCTTATGTCGAAACTGAAAGAACTCGCCACACGCAACGAATTCCTCGTGCTGATGACGATTATTGTGCTCACGATTATCATCAGCATCATTAATCCGGCGGCATTTTTAACGCTGGCTAACCTCTTTCGTATCCTGCGCAGTTCAATTGTGATCGGGATCTTCGCAATGGGTGTACTGGTTGTGCTCATCAGCGGGGGTATTGATGTGTCTTTCCCGGCGATTGCGGTCTTCGCCCTGTATGCCACAGTGAGTATCATGTTTAACCTCGGCGTGCAGGATGCGCTGCTGGCTGTGTTCCCGGAGGGAACGGCCTATTTTCTCGCATTCGTCGTCGCGCTCATCCTCGGTGCGCTCATCGGGCTGGTGCTGGGGGCAGTGAATGCGTTTTTCATTGCACAGTTTAACCTGCCCACACTGATTGTCACGCTCGGCACACTGAATGCTTTCCGGGGTTTCTTGCTGTTTTTTGTGGGCACACTCATCCTGCGAGAGGAAATCCCGCAGGGTATGGTAGAACTTTCCCGCACAAATCTACTGTCCATCAGCCCGCCGGGGCAACGAACTGCTAACCTGAACATCTCGATTCTGATTCTGTTTGCGGTCACGATGCTGGTGTGGTTCATCCTGCGCTACACTATGCTCGGTCGCGGCATTTACGCCATCGGCGGCGACCGCGAAGCGGCAGCCCGTGCCGGGTTCAATATCCGGCGCATACAGTATTTCATCTACATCTTTGTAGGCCTGCTGGCCGGGATTGGCGGCATTGTGTTCGGGTCGCTGGCGCGGCAGGCCAACCCGTTCGATATTGTGGGTACAGAACTGGATGTGATTGCGGCGGTGGTGCTGGGCGGTGCATCTATCAGCGGTGGACGTGGCACAGTAGTGGGGACGCTGCTTGGCGTTTTATTGATTACACTCGTCAGCAGCAGTCTTGTCATTGTCGGCATTCCGTCGGAGTGGCAAAAAGTGGTGGTTGGCGTGCTTATTCTTATTGGTGTGGCGGTACCTGCGCTGCAAAATCGCCGGACGGCCACCCCACAGGCATCATAGGCCACAATTAAATGACAATAGACTTGCAGAAAATAAAGTGAGGACACATGGCCAGTGCTGGAACCTCGGACGTAAAGAAAGATAGTCGCTTCAACTTTACCGAACTCGTCCTCTCAAAAGAGGGTAACATCCTGCGACTGTCTATCATCGTGGTGCTGCTATTCGCGTTGTTCAGCGTCCTGCGCAGTGACACATTCCCGACAGTGGGCAACATGCGCTCGATGGTCTTCCAGGCGTCCGAGATTGGCATCTTAGCGCTGGCCGTAGCGCTGACCATGCTGACGGGGGGTATTGATCTCTCTATCAACGCTACGGCAAATCTTGTCGGCATTCTGGCAGGCTCCGTTCTAACGGCCATGATCCCGGATGGGGCCGGGCCGGGTACGGTTGCGCTGGCGGTGATGATCGCTCTAATTGTAGGCACCTTGACAGGGCTACTGTGCGGGTTATTCAACGGGTTTCTTGTCGCTGTGATTGAAATCCCGGCGATTCTAGCCACACTGGGCACATTGATTTTATACGAAGGGATCGGCACGGCCATTACCAGTGGTGCCTCTGTCTTCGCTCAGGAGGCACTCAGTTTTGTGGGGAACGGCGACATCATCGGCATTCCTGTTCCCCTGATTTTGCTGCTGCTGGTCACAGCTATCCTGACGTTTGTGCTCAACCGCACCCGCTATGGATTCGAGGTCTACCTGCTGGGCACGAACCCGCTGGCGGCAAAGTTCAGTGGTATCAACAACACAGCCGTGCTCATCAAGACGTATACCATCAGCGGGTTGCTATCTGCACTGGCGGGTATTGTTGTACTGGGGCGCATTAATGCTGCTGCCGTGGATTTTGGTGGGTCTTACGTGCTGCTGGCCGTGCTGATTGCTGTACTGGGTGGCGTCGATCCGTATGGCGGTTCCGGGCGGCTGGTGGGTGTACTGCTGGCGCTGGTTGCACTGCAATTTCTGTCTACCGGGTTGAATATGGTTCTGTTCCAGCTCAGTGGTGCGAACTTCTTCAAGGAGTTTGCATGGGGGGCGCTGCTGCTGCTGGTGTTATTGCTGAACTTCTACATCGACAGGCGAAACCGCTGAGCTACTACCGGGTCTGAAGGCGATCAACAAATATCGCCTTCAGAGTTCAATGAAAATTACGCGCACCCCGAAAACCATGGTCTTCTGTCTCCAGTTTCAACAGAGCCGACAACTGTGCGAGTTGATCGTCTATCAGCCGTTTCTTCGGTTTGCCTCCCGGTCAACGTTTGAGACCCGATACATCTTCCGCTTTTGCCCACTTCAGCCATCTACTCACTGAACTCTCTGCCACACCCAACTCGTCCGCGATGGCGCTTTGTTTCCAGTTCACTACTTTTGAGCCGCTCATAACTGCACTTCAGCCCATCTCATCCCTTTGCGAAAGTTATGTGCGCCCCAGTAGTGCCTTATATCGCTTGTCTCTCGTTTCAACTTTATCTGCTTCCCAGTGCAGCACCCCAATTTCTTCCAGACAGAAAGACGCTGCGACTGCACCAGAATAACCTGCTTTGCGAAGGTTGTTTGAGCGTAGCCAGCCGACCAGAAAGGCACCACAATAAGTATTCCCCGCACCAGTCTGGTCAACAATCTGATCCATATGTACGGCAGGGATATTAAAGCGTTGTCTGGCATCAGCGACGATGGATCCCTTTTCACCCATACGCAGTGCCACGATATTCGCGCCGTCGGCTAGAATAGTATCAACTAATTTTTCCGGTTCATCGAAACCATACACACAGGACGCCTCCAGCAGATTCGGGGAGACAATATCTGGTATGGAGACAGTCTTTCGAAAAACTTCAGCGTTTTCTGCGACCATGAAATGTTGCTGAGGTTCCCAGCAAATGACGGCATTCGGACAGAGTTCACGCCATTGCTGGATTTCATTCCCCCCATCTTTTAGCAGGTGCAGTCCCTTGACCGATTGGTATGCTTCTGGCAGTTGTGACGGGAATGGCTCTACGAGGTAGGGAGAGATATTCTCCACACGATACAGTTCCGTGCGGCGTCCGTCCCACTCAAATAACTGCCATGCGCGTATCTGTGGCGTATCCAGCCAGATGAGGCCAGTGGTTTCAAAATAGCGGTCAATGAACGTTTTTGCATGTGTCGGAGCATCTTTCCCGGCGACCATCGCCACACCGGGACGTTCGTCCCATACGACGGCACCCATTGCCGCGTGAGTGCTCCCCCCCCCGATTATCCCCATCTTTGTTCGGCCATCCGGAAATACGATGTCATCAATGAATAGCCCACCCACACACACCACATCTGGAGTCATTGAGGAAGTTCCTCAATGATGGCGCTTTCGTAGATCTTGCTTGGACGAGGGCCGTTTTGATCGCCACGCCCACCAGCAAAATCACGAAAGTAGGGCGTGTTTTTCGCCTGAGCACGTTCAGCAGCCAGCAGTTCACCGGGGATGCTGGTCACAATAGGGGAGAAGCACTCACGCACACTACCAATGATAGGCATAACCGCGTTTACGTGTGGTCTTATCTGTGTATCGCCCTCTGGCAGCACACCCACGGTGCTACGCCCGATAGCCTGCATGGCTGCCGCCACTTCAACCGCGCGTCCCGCGTCGTTGCCCGCCATGCTGATAAGAATCGTCGGAGTCGTTACATCTGCGGCGAAGTACTGAAGATGTGACCACTCTTCTACTTCCTGCGCTGTTGCAGGGTCGCCACTGGCTTCCAGCACTTTAGCCGCGCTAAACATCGCTACACCATAACCGGGCCCCGTACCAACGAACACAAATTCACGCTCATTATCCCATTGTCCAATCAGATCACGTGCGATGGGTTCACAGGCGACTGTCGTTTTCTCAATGCTCTCTGCCAGAGCAAGTATCTCGTCACGATAAGCGTCTGCTTCCACAGTCGTGATATGGCCGCGTACCTCACCAATGCGGATAGCCGCGCTGTACAGCGCCACCTGTGACGCCAGATACGACCGCACACCGGGCACGACCATCCCCTGTAGTTCGTCAGGCAGGGGTGGCACAGCCGTTTCAAACACCCGATCGGCAGATGTAGCCAGCGGGCCGGTAGGATTGCCGGTAAGGGCTATCGTATAGGCTCCAGCTTTACGCGCCATGCGCAACGTTTCTACCGTGCGGCTCACTTTGCCACTCACACTGATGGCAATCACCAGATTGGTATTCGGGCCGGTATCTGGCAGATATGGCGCGGTATAGCGGCTGAAGGTCATCGCGTTGAGTGCCTGTGTAGGGACACCTGCCAGTTGATGAAAGGCCATCTCTGCGCCGGTGGGTGCGTGGTAGCTATCACCGCAGCCAACAAGGTAGATACGCTTTACACCTGTACACAGTTCAAAATTGAAAGCACTTCGTGCTGAGGCATCAAATGGCTGCCCGACCTCTCGCAACAGGTCGGGCAGGGTGTCAATTTGCTGGTGCATGGGGGAACGGTCAGTCATAGCGGGTTATCTCCCTTCTCTCGCGTGCAAAATTCACTCGACGCATAAAATCATCCCGGTCGGGCAGGTGCAGCGGCATACCCACCTGTTCAATCATGTAGGAAGCGGCTGCACTGGCATAACAGGCAGCCTCTGCGATTCCCTGTTCCAGCGTTATCAGCAGTGCGCCGTTGAAGGCATTTCCAGCCCCCACCACATCAACCACATCGGTGGGGACGGCAGGAACATGCACGGCCTCACCACTGTTTATATCTACGACCAGCGAACCGAGTGAGCCGTTTCTCAGGGCCAGATAATCACAGCCAGCCTCCCGGAAGGCACGGATGATGTCAGTGTTGTCAGTCTTCCCGGTGATTCCTTCTGCTTCGGCCTGATTAGCCGTGAACAACGCAAGCGGCGACACCAGTTCTTTAAGCGCTTCGGGTGATAGTGGCTGTGGCGGAGGCTGGTAGGGTTCAATGCTCACTTTGCCGCCCTGCGTGATGAGTCCTGTCGTCCAGTTCTGGTCTGGTGTAGTGTTTCCGGGGTCAATCCCCCAGTGAAAGTACGCTGCGTCGTGATAGGACGCAGGTAGCACATCATAGCCACGGGCAAGCTGCTCGTCCAGTGTATCAACCGGCACGCGCCACACATGCCGCCGCAATCCGCTCCATTCCAGCACCTGCCACGCACGGGGAGTGGGGTGCTGCGTCTGGCGAATGCCGTCCATGTTGATGTTCGCGTTGTGCAGTGGTCGCATATCCACAGCATCAAGATCGTTACCCACCCCGGCAACCAGCCCTGCCTGTGTTCCATCACCAGTTGCAGCGGCAGCGCCCCACGCAGTCTGCGGCCCACCACCACCAAGCAGGCCCATTCGCGTTTTTCCGTCAGGGAACACAATATCATCCACCATGATGCCGTAGCCAACTACCTTAAGTGCCATCAATCAACGCCTCTACCTGTTCTTTTGTGGGAAGGCCACTTCGCGCACCCGTATACTGGATTGATATTGCTGCGGCAGCAGTTGCGAACGTCAGGGCTTGCTGAAGACCAT
>JBCCQC010000220.1:0-7037 GCA_039024535.1 Chloroflexota bacterium | reverse complement strand
CTCGCTTTGACATAACTGTAGCCAGCAGTATGGTAGTATACATAGCCGATACAGAACTGTACGCTGTCCCCATCGAAGGTAGCACACCCACCAAACTTAACGATCCTATCATCGGAAATAACCACATATCCAGATTCGCTGTCAGCACAGACAACCGCACAGTCGTTTACGTCGCAGACCAGGACACCAACGGCGTTGATGAACTTTACAGTGTGGGCATTGATGGCACCAACCCGACACTGCGCTACGACGCTAACCGGGATAACACCGTCACCCCGGCGGATATGCTCTATGTGGTGAATCGCATCGGGCAGACCGTGAATGGTGGCAACGTTACCGCCGATGTGGACAGTGACGGCAGCATTACTCTCGGCGATGCAGAGCAGATTATCCGGCACTTCGGCGCAATACTGGACTGATTGTGTATGATGGAAGGTTCGCCGGATGATGTGCCATCCGGCGGTGTGGTGTGCGGGTTAACCGGCGCGGCGAGAGAGGGGCTGTGGTTTTTGCTGGCCGGTTTTCAGGCTGTTCAGGCTGTGTGTGGCGAACCACGTCGTCAACCAGCCGGTGAACGCAAACGGAATGCTCATCAGCACGGCATCCAGTGCCGGGACGCGCAGCAGGAGCAGGACGACGGGCGCCACGGCAGCCACTACCAGCGCGACCAGCCCCATGATGTACAGGATGTAGACCACGAACTTTGTCATTGTGATGATCCTCAGATAAGTGTGCAGGACGCTGCATTATCACAGCAAATAAAATGCGAACGGGTTAAATGAAGGCAACCTGTTCAGAAATAGTATGTAAGATGTTAAATAACCTTACGCGCACACTGTAGCAGGTTGCATAACATGTACATAGATGACCTCAGTACCAGTGGGTGAAAATTCACAGTTGCTTCACAAAAGTGTGGCGGGGTGTTTTTTGCATTGTGGGGCGTGTGTCCTACAACCTGCTGTGGACATGTGTCCGTGGGGTGTGTGGCGGAGAGATGCTATACAGCCCTGCCGAGCACAACACAGGCAGACATTACATAGAAGTGATGGACAAGGCAGTGAAGGTTGGCAGCTTTTACCTACCCATCTCCCTCAATCACAAATGTGATGCGGTTGGCGTATCACACGCGGCTTTGACTGCCAACTTTCCAATACTGCAACAGCCTTACCCCCGGCGGCTATGATACAATCCGCCGATATTTCGCCACTGCGACGGGGATACACGTTATGACGTTCAGAACCACAGAGCCTTCGCGCACATTACAACTTAACGAACTGGCAAAGGATATGGCTGCCGCCGGAGAAACTGTCTACCGCTTTGGATTTGGACAGTCGCCGTTTATGCCGCCCCGCCGTGTGCAGGATGCACTGCACGAGGCTACCGGGCGTGTGGATTACGCGCCGGTTCAGGGCATCCGTGAACTGCGAGAGAAGATCGCTCAGTTTCATACAGCAACGGAAGGTATCGACACCTCGCCGGAGCAGATTATTGTGGGGTCTGGCTCAAAAATCCTGCTGCTGAACACATTAATGGCGTTTGAGCCTGCGCATGTGGTGCTCCCGGCCCCATCGTGGGTGTCTTACAAACCGCAGGCGCAGATGGCCGGACATGAACTCCACTGGATACCGACGACATTCGAACAACGCTGGCGCATTACCCCGGCGCAACTGGACGCGCATATGGCAACGCTGGATGGCCGCAGTAAAATTCTGGTGCTCAACTACCCCGGCAACCCGGACGGACTTACGTACACTGCACCCGAACTGGAGGCACTGGCCCCGGTGCTGGAAAAGCATGGGGTGTGGGTGCTTTCCGATGAGATTTACGGTATGGTACATCATGATGGGGCACACGTTTCCCTGCGGAAGTATTACCCGCAGCGTACACTCGTCACCAGCGGGCTTTCCAAGTGGTGTGCGGCGGGAGGGTGGCGCATGGGCGTGCAGCTTCTCCCGGTAGATATTCCGGTAGCGTTCCGCGATGCGCTGCTGGCGATTGCGTCTTCCAGCTATTCGTGTGCGCCCACACCCGTACAGGTTGCGGCTATACCCGGCTACATCTGGGATGAGGTTTCACAGACGTACATTGGCAGGCAGCAGCACATTCTGCGGGTGCTGGGGCAACAGGTGTACCGGATACTGGCGGATGGCGGCGTGGCAGTGCATCCGCCGCAGGGAGGGTTCTACTTTCTCACGGACTTTTCGCCGTTGCGGGAGTCGCTGGCGGCACGTGGCATATTCACAGATGACGTGCTGTGTGCCAACCTGCTGGCAGAAACGGGGGTGATATTGCTGCCGGGGGCCGCGTTCGGGATGCAGCCGGAAAACCTGACAGCACGCCTGTCTTATGTGGATTTTAGTGGCGCACAGATTATGAATGCGATGGCTGATGCTGGTACGCCCCCCGGTGACGAGGATGTGGTCGCGTTAATTGACCGTTACTGCGCCCACATGCTGGAGGGGTTGCATAAGCTGGTAGAATGGCTGCAATAGGGGGCTGGCGCATATTATCAGCACCGTGCCCGCCGTCGCACGCCCCCTTACTGCGGGGGCGTGGCGCTCAGTTCGGCTTCATTCAGCCAGCCGAGGCCATTGATAAACCACCAGCGTTCACCGTTATACTCGTACCACTCGCGGTAGCCAGCCGGTTGCCGTGCCAGCGTGACCCGCACACTATCCCCCACGCTGTACTGGAATCGTGCTTCCTCCAGCGGCGGCGAGAACACATCGCGGCGGATGCCGGTTTGCTGTGTGATATACAGAATCGTGCCTTCCACCCAGCCATTTGGAACGCCATCAGCACGGGTGTCTGCGGTGGGTGGGGCGATGGTGGGCGGTGAGGTGGGCGCTGTTGTGAGGGTGGGACGTTCAGTTGGTTCTGGCTGTGAGATAGTGGCCTTGTTGAACGTGTCTTCCTCGCTGCCAGCGACACTGGTTGTACCTGTATCCGCAGGGGCTACAGCAACATCCGTGGCCGGGGTGTCGCCCTCACGGATGCTGGATGCAAGGAACGTTGCTACCAGCACGGTAAACGCAATGGAGAGCAGCACCGCTGCAAACACCAGTGCAAAGCGCATCAGCCGGTTGTTGCCGGGCTGTTCACCGCGCATTGCCTGTTCAATCAGGTCATCACCGAGCGTGTTCACGTCGTCAACCGCAAACTGATCTGTTTCAGCAGTGAGCGCAGTGTCGCTCAGGTCTTCGTCATAGAAGCTGTCTGGCAGGGTAACACTTGCTGACTGCCTGCTGGTGTCTTCGGGGCCAGCAATTGCAGCATCCAGCAGGCTATCCAGTTCATCGAAGTCCACGACGTTCGGGTCATTGCCACTGTCCTGCAAAAAGGCCGGTTCCGGGCCAATGTCATCCATTGACGACAGGAAGTCATCGGCTCCGAATGTCTGCGGGGCGGGTTCCAGTGGCGTTTCCTCTACAGAAAATGGTGCTTCTGGCAGGGCAACGTCAGCCTCTGGTGCAAATCGAAAGCCGTTTTGATCTGTCTCGATGAACTCATCCGGCGGTTCAAGACCAGCAATTAACTCAGGGGCTGGCACCGGTTTTTCTGTCGGTTGTATGCTGAACAGGAAGTCTGCCGGGTCTTCTATCCAGTCATCTTCATCATCGAGGTCTATGTCATCATCGGGTTCAAGATCATCATCCAGCGTTACGTTCTGCTGGAACTGCCGGATGGGTGTGGCGCTCTCGCTGATGCGGGGGGTCGATTCTGACGCCTCTTCCTCGTCGTCTTCGTCATCAAGAAAGGGCAGTTTAAAGTTGGCAATGGCTTCGGGGTCAAGGTCATCTACACTGACTTCCCGGAACTCGTTCAGTTCTGTTGCCATCGGCTCTACCCCGGCTTCAATCTCCTCAGCCGCTGCACGGTCAAGCTGGCCGGGTGTGAGTTGTGCCGTGTCTTCCTCAGTGGGGGGCATTGCCTCGTCGATGGCCCGCAGCACATCTTCAATCTTCGGCTGCCGGATGTCACGCGCGGCATTGACCACCCGGTCAATTACCTGCTGTGGTACCTCGCGTGTCTCCTCCGCATCGGAGATCAAGTCGAGGTCATCAATCAGTTTACTGATCTCGTCGTAGGAGTTCGACCATGTTTCGTCGTCGGCCACCTCATCCGAGGACAGCCGTACCAGAATTGCCGAGGCGTTGTCCTGGCTGCCCCGGCGGGCGGCCTCTGTTGCGAGGTCACGGGTTGCCATCTGCACAGACATACGATTGCGCGTGATGTCGGTGAAATCGTCGGGGCGCATTACGCCGTGGATGCCATCGGAGCAGAGTACAAACGCATCACCGCCGCGCATGTCGATTGTCCGTACCCCCATCTGCGGGTTCAGGGATGTGCCCAGCAGGGGCAGAACGGTCATGGCGCTACCGTCGTCGTCTGTGACTTCGTAAATGGTGTGGTCTTCCGTCACTCTGACAGCCGTTTTACGCTCGAATGGCAGGAAGTACAGGCGGGCGTTCCCGTACCATACTACCGTTAACACGTCTTCGCTGAGCACCGCAGCCACCACTGCTGCGCCCATCTGCCCCAGCGATACAAGCTGGTAGGCCCGGTCGTAGACCTGCTGGTTGGCCTGCTGGAATGCTTTGACCAGCGCGTCTTTGATGCGCATGTCGGGGTCGCGCTTGAGCAGGCTGTAATACGTGCGTGAGATGTACCGTACAGCCAGCCGCGTGGCAATTTCCGCATAATCGGAGCGGCCACTGCCATCAGCCAGTATGAACAGCTTACCGCCAATGTCGTCAAACGATTCTTTGACGAACATATCCGTCAGATCTGTGTTGTGTTCCCGGTGTACACCGAGTGAGGTAAAGTTTCCAATATCCAATGTCATAGGGTCGCTACAGGTCATTTGTTCTGATGCAGGAATACCCTTATTATAGGGCCAGCACAGGGATATAGAATGACGACAGGATTTGAAAATACTTACCTGCGAGGTTTTTTACAGGTTTTAGATTTGTATGCCGGACGGTGGCCGCCCTGTATACCCGTGCAGGCTAACTGTGTTCTTCTTCATCCTCGGAGGTTGCGTCGTAGGCCACAATCAGCCACAGCACTGCGTTGTTAACCACCCACACCATCACGACAAGGAAATAGTTATCGAAGCGTTCCATGCGCATGAGGTATACGAACAGCAAGAGTGTGAGAATTGCGTTTGCTGCAACGATGAGGACATTTTTTCTGTTGGTAAACAAAACGGTGCTCCACAGCATATTCAACAGGGTTGCCAGCGGGAGTGATGTGTGCGGGGATGGGAGGCTTGCAGGGTATTATAAACTGCGGTGTAACGTTTGTGCAACGCCCGCACCTGATGTATACTGAACGGTGACTGACCGGGAAGCAGACACCCACCCATGCGCGTTTTCATCAGCTATAAGAGCGAATACCGGCCCTTTGCCGCGCAACTGCGTGACCGGCTGCAGGCGTGGGGGTTCGGCACGTGGTTTGACCGGGACGACATCCCGGAAGGCGCATACTTCCGCCATGAAATCCAGAAGGGCCTCGAAGCGTCGGATGTGGTCGTTGGTGTGATGACAGAAGAGGCGTTCCAGTCCCGTGAGGTGATGTGGGAGTGGGATTATGCGCTGGCACACAGCCGCTTTGTACCCGTGCGCTACCACGACGTGACGCTGCCCTACCATCTACAGGGCCAGCAGTACATTGATTTCGTTGCGGACGTGAACGCCGGGTTCGAGCAACTACGCCATGCCCTGCTGAACCCATCGCCGCCGGCACCGCGCCCCCCGGCACCACCCACATCCACCTACCGCATTGACGGCGACGTGAGCGGCAAAAATGTGGCGATGGGCGGCGTGATGAACGTCTACAACACGGTTTATAACGAGCGCGGCGAACCCGTCCCCAACCGCCGCGACGACATCGCGCCGCAGACGAAAACCGAGAAATCTAACCGGGCCGTAATGCTGGACAAAGTATATGACTCGTGGATTGTGGGCGTGCTGCAAACCAGCGTGGGTGAGGGCGGCAAGTTTGACATCGGGATGCAGATGGCCCCCAACCGCGTGCTCAAGCACCGTGACTATGCCGACTACGACCTGCCGGACACCTCTGCGGATATTCTGCGCGTGTTTGAGGACGAACTGCGCGAACTGCTCATCCTGGGTGCGCCCGGAGCCGGGAAAACGATACTGCTGCTGCAACTGGCCGAGAAGCTCATCGAGCAGGCCCGCGCTGATAAGACAAAGCCCATCCCCGTTGTGTTCAATCTGTCGTCGTGGGCGGCAGAACGCAAACCGCTGGAAGAATGGCTGGCCGATGAGCTGCGCACAAAGTACCAGGTACCGCGCAAGGTGGCGACCGAATACGTGGAGAAGGAACAGCTTTTGCTGCTGCTGGACGGGCTGGACGAGGTGGCCGAGGACTACCGCAACGACTGTGTGGAAGCCATTAATGCTTACCGTGCGAGCTACCAGTATGTGGATATGGTGGTGTGCAGCCGCATCGCGGACTATGAAGACCTGACCACGCGCCTGAACCTGACCGGCGCGATTGCCTTGCAGCCGCTGACTGACGCCGACATTGCCGACTACCTCGCCGGGGACGAGTACGCCGCCGTGCGTGCCGTGATGGACAGAGACAACAACCTGCGCCGGATGGCGGAAACGCCGTTTTTGCTGAACGTGATTGGCTCCACGTACCGGGGCATGAGCGAACGCCAGCTAGACCCGCTAACCGGGGATGACAGCGTGACGCGCCTGCTGGACAGATTTACGGAGGAGCGCATACGCGAGGGGTCGCAACGCAGTGATTACACTCCGAAGGACACGCGGCGCTATCTGACGTGGCTGGCAAAGCGCATGGTGGAAAATGAAGTGACCACGTTTTACATAGAGGACATGCAGCCTGCATGGTTAGCCAGCAAACGCCATGTCAGACATTATCAATGGAGTATCAGGCTGGTTGTCGGGCTACTTTTCGGGCTGCTTGGCGGGCTACTTTTCGGGCTGGTTGTCGGGCTGGTTGTCGGGCTGGGTATCGGGCTGGGTATCGGGCTGCTTTTCGGG
>JBCCQC010000219.1:0-7077 GCA_039024535.1 Chloroflexota bacterium | reverse complement strand
TAGATAAGCTGTTGTTGGATGAGCGTTTAAGTGACCAGATGACGCTGAGCGAGATTGAATCGGTGGTGGGCGAATCGGAAGCTAATTTTTGCCAGCGGTCGCTGGAAGAAATCATCGCCACCCAGCAGGCCAATATGAAAACCTGAGCGCTGTGCGGCGGTGCGCTACGCAACAAAGGAAAACGCAAGAAACGCGTGGTGACGCTGCGCGGCGAGTGCGAGATTGAACGCAACTATTATCACTATGAGACCTGTCAGAAAGGGTATTTCCCCCCTCGATGAACAACTCTACCTGACAGGTAGCGGGTTCAATCATGACCTGAGCAAACAGATGGTATGGCTCAGTGGTTTGTTGCCCTACGATCAATGTGACGCCTGATGTGAAACTAAAAAGCAAACTCGGTTAAGCATCGAAAGGATTGAACATCAATGCCAAAGCGAAGGCGCAGTAGGTGTTTGAGCAAATGCGCGGTGACTTTAGCAATGACACGGGTTGCTAATCCGTCAACCGTTTTTGCCAGAAGCCGCTCAAGATCGCGTCCCGTGTTCTGAAGTTCATGAAAAACACCTTCAATCCGTTACCGAACACTATTCAACAACACTTCGAAGCCATCGGGATGTTGGACTTTCTGGTTTTTGTGTTTGGGCGTGATAAAGGTATTCCTAGTTTGGTGATGAACCTGCTCTTGCCATTCTGCCCCGAGAAAGCCTTTATCGCCAATGAGCTTTGCGTTGGCAATCCGATCAACCACGGCTTCAGCGGCTTTGCGCTCATCGGTGTTGGCTGAGACCAGATCATACACAACGGGAATCCCATCCAGCGTCGTCACCATCACCAACTTGTACCCGAAAGACGTCATCTTGCGACTCGCACAATGTCCAAAGTCAGCACTTCCTCGAAAGTGACTACGACTTTTACTGCGTTTGTAACCGACCACTGGAATGGGTTTGGTATCAATTAGATAGGTCGTCTGTTGTTCCACTCCCAATTCCATCAGCCAGTCCCGTCTCAATGCCTCGACCACATAGCGTAGTCCACGTGCACGCCGATTAAATTGACTTTGATCCAACAACTCTGGAAATAGATCGGCATGATTGGCGCGGATATAGCCCAGATATTGGGTTTCTCCCGGATAGGGGATGTAGTCCTCTGCAATCATTAACGTCATTACCTCGCTGTCACTGAATCGCGGTTTCCGTCCGGCTTTGCCTTTCAAGAGTTGTCGTCCTTTGTCTTGATACCAGTCATCCACTAACACGTAAATGATGGTCAACAGGGTTTCTATGTTTATACTTGTCATGGGCTGAGTTCTTCACATGGTTTGTTTTGTCACTCTCCATCTTCGAATTCAGCCTGTTTTTGTCAACCTTCTTATTTCACATCAGACGTATGAAAGTTATATCAAAAGCACTGCTGGCGTTCCTGCTGCTGTTTTCTCTGGCAGCTTGCGGCGGACTGGAAGAAACGGAAAGCGACGAGGACAGCGTGGAAGAAAGCGTTGGCGAGGACGGCGAGAGCGGTGAAGATACAGGTCTCGAAGTCGAAGATGACGATGATGAGGAAGGTGAAGACGAAGATTAGCCGATAAGTGCAGGGCCACCCCACTACATGGTGGCCCCTCCATCCTCGCAATCAACACGCACCGGTCGTCCTGATTTACAAAATACACCCCCATGTGGCCCACACCCCTCAGTTTACATACTGTTGACACTTTCTGCATATCCATTGCTGCAACCGCAAAAAACACATGTATATTGCCGAGAATTGTTGCAATATCGGCGCAGATTGCATTATCTTAAGGTTACTTCAATGACAGAGACGAGATATTGTCATGATCCAGAATTTAACTGGCGAGAAAATTGGCAACTACGAACTCCGTGACCGGCTGGGACGCGGCGGCATGGCCGAAGTTTACCGGGCATGGCAACCGGGCATGGATCGGTTCGTAGCGGTCAAAGTGATGCTCTCTCACCTGAGTGAGGATGAGCAGTTTATTGAGCGCTTTCGGCGAGAGGCCAAAGCAGTGGGGGGTCTGCGGCATCAGCACATCGTACAGGTTTTTGACTTCGGGCACGATGAAGACCGTGGCATTTACTACATGGTGATGGAGCACATCAGGGGCGGCAACCTGAAGGCGCTCATCACCCGCGAGGGAAAAATGGCCCCGGTACACGCGCTCAAAGTGGGTAGCCAGCTTGCCGATGCGCTGGCCTACGCGCACCAGCGCAGTATGATCCACCGTGACCTGAAGCCCGCTAATGTCATGTTCGGCGACGACGAACACCAGCAAAGCATCCTCACAGACTTTGGTATTGCCCGCATCCTGACGGAAACTGGCCTCACGCAGAGTGGCATGGCCGTGGGTACACCCGCCTATATGAGTCCAGAAGCAGCACTGGGCCAGGACATTGACGAACGAGCAGACATCTACGCGCTGGGCGTGATGCTGTACGAAATGCTCACCGGCAACGTGCCCTACAGTGCCGATACCCCTCTCGCCGTCATCATGAAGCATGTGAATGCACCGCTGCCCACCCGCGAAGACTTC
Source organism: Chloroflexota bacterium (assembly GCA_039024535.1). Taxonomy (GTDB): domain Bacteria; phylum Chloroflexota; class Anaerolineae; order Aggregatilineales; family Phototrophicaceae; genus DAOTTY01. The sequence continues at coordinate 4,529 of JBCCQC010000219.1, read as the reverse complement.
GGGGAGATGATCCCGGCGCATGTGGAAGGCGTGATCTTAAAGGCAATGGCAAAGGAACCCGACGACCGTTACGACACCGCAAGGGACATGCGCGACGCGCTGGACGACGCGCTGACCGAATTCACCAGCAAAGCGCCCACCCGTCGCTCGGTCAAAACAGCGCCCACGCCATCGAACACAGCGACCAACCCCACCGGCACCGTCCGGAACAAAAAATCTGCTGCGGCTGCTCCCATCCCGGCCCCACAGAATGCCGGGGCCACCTCCACACAACCCACCATCATCAACCAGAACACAGGCGTGCCGTGGTGGGTGTTTGTTGCGGTGCTGTTCCTGATTGTGGCCGCAGCGGGAGGCTATCTCATTTTGCAAGAAACAGGGAGTGATAGCGACAGCAACGTGGCATTACCACCCACGCTGTTCGTCCCTCCCGCAACCGTTCCACCAACTGCTGTGAGCGTTGCAGTTGAGGAAGAAAATCCGGCCAGCGTCGAGGAAGAAGCCGTGGTAGAGGAAGCCGCTGCCCCACCCCCGGCAGCCATCATTCCACAGGAACCGGGCTTTTATGCACAGCCCTACACGTATGAGCCGTTCGAGCTTGCTATCATGGAAGAAATGACGACCCGTTACGACATGATGCGTCCAGCGCTGGAAGTCGGCATCCCCCATCAAGAGAACCTTGATCCCACAATTGGCATAACGCGCCTACTGACGGAACGTATTTACCCGGTCTATGCAGACGGCGAAGAACCGGACGTACTCTACAGCTACATTGATGAAGAACTGGCACGCAGCGGCCCGGACGACTACGAAACCCGGCTCTCTGAGGCAATGTTGGACGTGGAATTTGACCCGGCAGCAGCCGAGGCCACCGCCCGTGAGCTAATCGAACAGGAACCGAACGACTGGCGCGGCTATGTGGCCCTCAGCGATGCCCTGATGACCGGGGGTCTGTATAGCCCGGAAGAAGCTGCCGGGGCGATGGTCGCGGCAGAGAACCTGGTGGGCCGGGGCGAACCACAGGTTGCATGGCGCCTTGCAGAGCGTGTCCTTACCGACCCGGAAGAAGCCTATACGCTGTTCCTTGAAGCGGAAGCAAACCGGGCTGGTGGCTACCGTTACATCCACTTTGCCGGGCGCATCCTGTATGAAAACGGCGATTATCCGCGTGCGCTACCCTATATGGTTACAGAACTGCTGGAAATATTCGTCAGCCGGGAGTCTGGTACAGATATTATGGATGTCGGCCACCGGGTAATGGTCTCCCTGTTTGCAATGGGCGTGGACGATGCTTTCCTTGAGCCGATTATTGAAGATTTTTCCGTGCAGGATATGACGGCGGCGCAATACGTTGATCTGGCCTACGTCGCGCTACAGGTCGGGCAGTTTGATATTGCGCAGGATGCAATCGAAATGGCGTATGAGCTGAACAATGACGCCCCCGATCCATTCTGGGTGGAGGGCCTCCTTGTGGCTGCCGATGTCATTGGCGAAGTTGACCCGGCTGACCTGCCGGACGGCATCGTATTCTATGAGGGTGAGGACGACCTGAACGAGGCGATTAACCTGCTGGAAAACGCACGCAACCGCATTGAAAGCGGAGAGCCAGTAGAAAGCGACCTGCTGACCATACAGTTCGAGCGTCACATCAACACCGATCTTGCGCAGGTTTACATGGCAGTCGGCATCCCCTCAGATATTCCCTATGTTATGCGCTCCCTGCTGGATCCACTGGTGCTGGAACAGCGTATCCAATGGCTGCACCCCTATCTGCTCAAGGCACAGGTGCAGTTCCACAACGGGTCATACGACATTGTGTGTGAGGACACGCTCCTGAGTGCGCTGCGCATTGCCGCCGAGCCAGACGTGATTAATGCCATCGGCCAGGCACGCGAAGAAGCCTGTGCCCTGGATGAAACCGTCGGTAGTACATCGCCCGGTGGTGGCCCGCCGGGAGGCAGTGGCCCCGGTGGTGACGGGCCGGGTGATGGCCCCGGTGGGGATGGGCCCGGTGATGGCCCCGGTGGGGATGGGCCGGGTAGTGGCCCCGGCGGGGGTTAAACCTGTCCTTTATACTCCGCTGCCCACGACCGGGCGATCACCATAAACCCGATGCGCTCCAGAATGGGGGCGCTCATCGGGCTGGCGTCAACCGTCAGGAAGCGATAGCCGCGTTTTTGTGCGGCTTTTGCACGCACGGCCACCAGCGCACTGTAAAAGCCTTTGCCCCGGTGCGCTTCCAGCGTGGCCCCGCCATACAACCCGGCAAACGGCGAGCCATCTACCAGATATTCAATCCACGCAGCACTTACCGGCGCACCATCCACGTAAGCACAGTAAAACTGATACTGGTCGGCGTGGTCACGCATGATTTTCGTCATGTGATGGTTGATCCAGTTATCCGGCTCATCATCAAAGGCTACATTCTGCACTGCGTTGAGGATGGGCGACACCTGCGCATAATCGGTAATCTCGCGGATGTCGTGGTCAGTCTCGCGCCGGAGTTTTTCCGGCAGGTTTTCGAGATCCAGCACCAGTATCATCTCTACCTCGCCGGGGTCAAAACCCGCTTTTTCCAGCCGTGCTTTCATGTCGGCGGGACGGTCGTGGTCATACAGCGTCCACTCCATCTGGTGCTCCAGCGATTGGAAGTAGGCAATTTCTCGCTGGATGATGGCGTCGGCGTTGTCCTCGGTGAGCGCAGCATAGCGCACAAAGCTGTGTGGCGAAAATTCGTTCACATAACGCACCACCGGGTCTGCCGTTTCGCGGCGCGTCCCGGCGAAAGTGGCTTTGCGGCGCATGTGTTCGTCGTACAGTTTACGGATGTCGTCGGGTTGCATGAGTAAAATCTCCCTGCTGGGATGACTGCTACGAAATTCAATCCTGAGATAGTTGGCTTACCATTTGCTTTGCCTGTACCAGCACCGCCTCGCGCAGTTCGTCTGGCTCAACAATCTGTGCATCGGTTCCCAGCCCCAGCACCAACATTCGGGCCTCTTCAAGAGATGTGAGCCGCACGTCAACGGTCAACATGGTTTCATCGGCGCTGGTATCGCGGATAGTGTATCCACCGTCTGCATACAACTTCAATAATCTGAGCCTGCTGACATTGAGCCGCAGTGTAAACGCAAAAGATGGCATGTTGGCGATGAACGTTTCGGTATGGGTGTGCCAGTAGGTGACAGGATCGAATACTGCATCACGCTCAAATTGCTTATCTATTATTCTGACCGCAACAAATCGTGAGACGCGATACGTGCGTGGTTCGCCATCACTACGGGCGATAAGGTACCACACACTCGCTTTTGCGACGAGACTATAGGGTTCCAGAACACGCTCAACGATTGTCCCATCACCGCGTTCATAACGCACTTCGACGCAGCAATCGTCAAACACTGCTGCTTTGAGCGTTTCCAGGTGGGGCGGCGTTTCACTCCGGGGCCACCACAACGTCGGGTCGAGTAGAATCCGCTGCTGCATCCGTTTTGCCTCATGGCGGTGCAGGGATGGTAGTGCAACGAATAGTTTGAGCAACGTATCCTCGGCGGCACGACCCAGACCAACATCCCGCAGCGGGCCGGGTTGTATGGAAACAAACAGCGCACGCACTTCCGCTTCATTTAATCCGGTCAACGAGACCCGGTAGTGTTCATCCAGATACACACCCCCACCATGCCCCGCGTCCGCATGGATAGGCACACCAGCGATGCTGAGTGCATCAATGTCTCGTAGAATAGTTCGGCGCGACACCTCCAGCTTTTCTGCCAGAGTATTCGCTGTCATTTTCCCGTGTGTATGGAGAATAAGCATAATGGACAGCAGTCGATCTGCACGCATTTTCTACCACCAGAGTTTATGAATCTGCATTTCTGGTGACATAAGGTGTCACCAGACCCATTATATGCTCATGGTGTCAAACAATCCAATTCAAGGAGTATGAACCATCATGAACAAAGTCTTTTCGTGGGTCGAAATCCCGGTACTGGATATTGAGCGTGCCGCTAAGTTTTATGGGCAGTTGCTCGAATGTGAAGTGACTATCACGGACGCACCACCCCGCCGGATGGCAATCCTGTACTTTGAACCGGGCAAGGTTGGTGGGTCGCTGTTGCAGGCGCCAGATCTGAAGCCGAGTAATCCGGGTATGCATGTCTATCTGAATGCCGGACGTGGCGGTGATCTGGAGAAAATGATCGAGCGAGTGCGGTCACTGGGTGCTGAAATCGTCCTGCCCGTAACCCCGATGGGAGATGACGGACGCTTCGCATCGTTCAAGGATACGGAGGGAAATATCCTGTCTCTTTTCGCTGAACACTAATGTTGTGGCGGCTTACCGAATTCTGCCTCAAAGCCCCTTGCTTTAGCGATGGGGATATCGAGGCGGGTGGCGTGTAGGGCTAACGTTTGAATCTGGCAGGGTCAATTCAAACTTGCCATGCCGTCACAGATCGGTTAATGTATGATTATCGTGGCATGAGATGTAAGAATCCGGGCACGATAGTGTCATGAGAAACAAAGCAACAAAC